>JAJZZR010000247.1 GCA_021797465.1 Pseudomonadota bacterium
TATCGAGGCGATCGAGCTGTGTCGCAAGGCCGGCTGGGGCTACGTAGTCTCGCACCGATCCGGAGAAACCGAAGACAGCTTCATCGCGGACTTCGTGGTTGGCATGGGCGGTGGCCAGATCAAGACCGGATCGCTCTGCCGCTCGGAGCGCATGGCGAAGTACAACCGGCTGCTCGAGATCGAGCAGGAGTTGGGCGAGGCCGCCGTCTACGGCGTGTGATGCGACTGCCCACGAGGCATTCCCGGGAAGGAGTGTCTCGAGGGCGTAGCCGCCGCCCCAGCCGAGCTCGTACGGGCAGAAAGCCGGCAAATCGCGGCGCGGTCCTCCGGCGCATTCGCCGGCGGCTCTGCGAACCGGCCGTCGCGTTTCCGACGGCTCGGCGCCCAAGTCATCGCAGGGTGAGGGCGAGTATGACGATCAGCAGCAGGCCGATCAGGCCGAGGTAGACATTCATATCACCTGATTGCAGCGCGCGGAGCCATCCGGCGACGCGCCAGACGGCGCGCCGGATCGGGTCGAACAGCACCGGACCGAACACATCGGCAACGGAGTGTTCGAACTGCAGCTTGTGAATGAAATAGGATACGGCGCGGTGCTCGCGCGCGGTGTCCAGAGTGGGCCGGTAGATGAAGCTGTAAAACGTGCGCATCGCGTTGGAGAAAGTCAGGGAGGTGGTCGCGGAGCGATTGGGATCCTCCCGCAGCCCACCGTACCAAACGGGTGCGCGGCGCACGGCGTGGCGGCGGCCGTTGAGCAGCAGCAGCAGCGGCAGGATCGCGAGCAGCGGCATGACGATGACGAGCAATGCGGGGGAGATGAAGGCGAATTTGTCCGTCAGCGGCACGAGAAGCCAGCCGGTCGTCATCGCGCGGGCCGCGTTGGCGCCGAACTGTTCGACGGTGGCCGGCGCGAGCCCGTGCAGCCAGATCGGCATTCCAACGGCCGAGCCGAGCACGGCCAAGCCGAGGATGAACACCGCGGCGTCATAGCCCGGCCCGACGCGAGGCGTGCGCGTCCTGGGTCCTTCGCCGAGCAATCCGATGCCGAACGCTTTGACGAAAGTTGCGAGCGCAACCGCCGCCGTCAGGGCCAGGCCGGCTCCGGCCAATGCGAGGGTGAGCCGGCCGCCGACGGTGCCGAGGTGGAAACCCTGAAAGAGGGTCTGGAAGGTGAACCATTCGGTCACGAAGCCGATCTGGGGCGGCATGGCCGCAAGGCTCATGGCGGCAAAGAGCGCTCCGATGCCGAATATCACGCTCGTCCGGCGCAGCCAGCCGCGTTGGGCGAGCCGGTACGTGCCGCCGGCGGCATGCACGCCGTCGGCGCTGAGAAACATTCCACCCTTGGCGAGCGCGTGGCCCGATAGATGCAACACGGCGACCGTCCAGGCCAGCCCGGCGAGGGCGTTCTCGCCTCCGGCGCGAAACAGCACACTGGCGCCAATTGTCGTCACGGCGACCGCGGCATTCTCGGCCGTGGAGAAAGCGAGCAGGCGCCGCCAATCATCCTGCTGAAAGGCATACAGCGCCCCGAGGATCGCCGTCAGCGTACCGATGGCGGTGACGGTGATCCCTAGAGCAAACTGACCGCCACCGGGTGCGAGCCAGTCGATGAGCGTGCGCGAGAGCGCGAAGAATGCGGCATTGAGGACCGCGCCGGAGAGAATTGCGCCCGTGGCCCCGCTGCCGTTGCCATAGGCGCCGGGAAACCATTCATAGAATGGCAGCAGCCCGAGCTTCGCGCCGAACCCGGCCAGTGCCAGCAGCCCGACTGCGAGACGAGCGCCGGTGGTCAGCGAGTGGGCGCCGAGGGCAAAGCCGGCAAATGCGACGGCCCCGCCGGCGTGCCGCGCCAGCAGCAGCAGCGCGAGCAGGATGGCGACGGTGCCGACCTCGAGCAATGCCAGCATCTGCAGGGTTCCGCGGCCGGCCTCGACCGAGGTGCTCTCCGCAAGAATCATGACCGCCCCGCCGAGGCTCATCAGCTCCCAGGCGATCAGGAACGAGTAGGCGTCCTGTACCCCGAAGACACCGAGAGCACCGAGCAGCGAGAGCGCAGCGCCGACGAGCCAAGCGGGCCGCGAGCGGCGGTTCGGTGTACACAGCGCCACGGCGAGTGCCGCGGGCAGGAGGCCGAAGCCCATCAGCCAGAGCGCCTCGGGGGAGTAGTGTAGCCGTACGGCCTGTCCGGCCAGGGAAAGCGGCAATATCAGCCCGCGCGCGCCGTGCGGGAGCGCGGCGATCGCCGCCCAAATCCCGGCGGCCGCCCCGAGCGCTATCAGCCCGCGTGCCAGTGCGGTTGCGCGCAGCAGCGCGAGCAGCAGTCCTGCGACCCAGAGCCAGAACACCACACGCAACAGTTCAGACACGAGGCTCTCCAGTCGGCGGCTCGAGCGGAACCAATTGGCCGCCGCGCACGCGCTGCGGTACCCGCTGAAGCAGCATCAGCAGGGCGTGGATGATCGCGGGCGGATTGGGCGGGCAGCCGGGGAGATACATATCGACGGGCAGCACGCCGTCGAGTCCGCTGCCGCACGTGCAGCCGCCGCCGTTGGTTCCCCCGGAAACGGCACAGGTGCCGGCGGCCATCACGAACCGCGGCTCGGGCATCGCTTCGAAGGCCTCGAGCAGAGGTCCGCGCATCGCGTAGGTGACCGGTCCGGTGACCAGCAGCAGATCGGCGAAGCGGGGCGAAGCGGTGAAGAATGCCCCGAGCCGATGCAGGTTGTAATAGGGATTGTTGAGCGCCTGCAGCTCCGATTCGCAGCCGTTGCAGGAGCCGGCATCGACATGCCGGATGTGCAGGCTGCGACCGAAGACGCGCCGGATCTCTCGCTTCAGCGTCACGCCCCGGGGCGAGGCGGCCGCTCGGGTCCAGACCAGGTCGTCCCGCGTGCCGCTGCCGAATGCCCAGTCGCTCGCCAGTGTGAATGCGCCCGTCGGACACGCTTCGACGCACATCTGGCACACGACGCAACGCCCGTAGTCGACGGTCGGACGCTCTGGACCCTCTCCCGGGACCAGAGTGATCGCGCCGGGCAGGCAGGCGTCGGCACACTCGCGGCAATGGTCCTGGCAGCGACCGGGGTCGAAGCGCGGCATGCCGAGGAAAGCGGCCTGGCCCGGCTCGGCGCCTTCCCCGCGCCAGCGCGTCGTCACTTTGCCCTGGGTGAGTCCAAACAGGGTCCACGGCAGGATCGCTTTCAGGGCCATCGGGGCGCTCCTTCAGCGGGCACAACCGGCCACTGTCAGGCCGAAGCTCGCTTCGTTGATCGCGTAGTCCATCATGTTGCTGTCGTGGACGGTGTAGGGGAAGACACGCCAGTTCGAGAAACTCGGCGATTTGATCTTCACTCGCGCCAGCCGGCCATCGGCGTCCAGATGAGCGGCGTAATACGCGGTGCCGCGCGGTGTCTCGGCCCAGCCGAGTCCCTCGCTTCGCGGCGGCGGCCGGCACTCGGTGCTCAGCCAGCCGCAGGGTAATCCCGCGAGCACGACGCGTATGACGTCGATGCTGTTGAAGACTTCCGCGATGCGGACCTGCTGGCGTGCGTAGGCGTCACAGCGCTCGTCGATCGCAATGCTGAGGGGCAGTTCGGCGTAGGCTCCGTAGGACTGATCACGCCGCGGGTCGCGGTCGAGTCCGCAGGCGCGCGCCACCGGTCCTGTCGCTCCCTGGTCGAAGGCGAGCTGCCGTCCGAGGACGCCGGTGGTCATCAGGCGATCCAGATGGCTGGTGGTCGCCGCAAGCCGATCCGTGTATCGGCGAAATTCGCTCTCGAGCTGCGCAAGGTCGGCCGCGAGACCGGCAAGCTGCGGC
>JAJZZR010000068.1 GCA_021797465.1 Pseudomonadota bacterium
CACGATCCGACCGCCATGCCAACACCACCATGCCGGCCGGCCACAACCAAGCAGGCGCCGTGCGATCTAACCCGAGCCTAAATGCCGAACCCGGATGTATCAAAGTCGTTGACACGCTCCGCCGCGTCCCGGAAAGATCCTCGAAGAGGCCCGCCATCTCGCCGTGGGCGAGCTTGTTTCGGCCTTCGCGGTACACCATCGTGACAGCATCAGCGATGCTGAGCGAGCCCTGCGGGGTTGGCTCTCCCTTTGGATTGAGCGCGGCCTCCGCAAACTTCGTCATCGCCACTGAATCGCCACCAGCACCAGACAAACCGTCCGCTGCACAACCATAGTTGACGACCGCCATAAAATCCGAGGCTTCGCGTCGTGCCTCGCCAACCCAGTAGAGAGCGTTTGCCCAACGCTCGATGAGGTGCGGCGCACGGCCAGTCTGTCGCCCCTCCAAATAGGCATAAAGAATCTTGCCGGCAGCGTCCAGGAACGGCTGCTCAGCTTGCATCTTCGCGGCAAGAGCGCCAGGGGCGGAACCCAGCCCGGGCATCTGCACGCTTGAACCTTTCAGAAAAGCACCGGCGTCGGACGTTGCCAGCCGATCTTCGGCGAATAGGTGCTGTCGGCCAGCCTTGGTAAATCGCCGGGCGTCTTCGACTTGAAAGCGTAACCCGACCGCATCAATCGCCAAACCCACAATGATCGACGCCTTTTGGTGCGCCTGACTAAGTTCATGACCTCTCATCTTGATCGTCGCGACCCATTCGAAATTCCGGAGGGAGCTGAGAATTTCCCAAGCTCTTCGAAGGTCCGGGGCGCTGTTCAGCGCGAATGCTTGATCGCGGAATTCATCGTACCTGGTTTCACGACTCTCGACCTTGCGGATGTACTCGAGTTGGGCCAAATCCTTCACGTATCGCGCAATCCAATTCGCTCGGGGCAAGAAGTCGACCGGCCCAACCGAAAACGGCGGCACTCCTTGATCGGTGTGAAACAAGTGGCATGGGATATGCCGGTCAACATCTGGGCGGGCCGCGTTGGCTAGCCGCTCAAGGTTGTTCTTGTAGTCACCGGCCATCGCCGCGAAGAAGGCTTCATCCACCGATGTATCATCCTTGCCCGCAGCATCGCTCGGAAGGTGCGAACGGCAGTTGAGGATGGTCTCACCAATCGCGCGGAAGGATATCTTGTCGAATTCAGAGCGTGCGATTGTTTGACGGAAGTCCTCTCGCGCACCCCAAGTTTGTTCTGTGAGCCGGTGGGCGGCGTCTACACCGGCTTGAGTGACGCGATATTGCCGCTCCGAGTTAACCGGGATGGCAAGCGGAACCAAGGGAAACCGGCTCAAGGCTGACCACTCGTCGAAAGACATGGAGCCGGCTTTGAGCACATCTTCAAGGATGACCTCGATTAAGCGCTCAGTCGGGGTATCTGGCGCCTTGTTCCCCTTCAACTTGCTCGATCTCGCCAAATTTACTCTCCTGTCGCGATGAATTTTAGATGGTTCGTCCAATCTTCCGTGGGTTATTATCTTGCAAGTTGTTCGTCTACGTCTTCCGGAATCTCCTGCCGTAGCTTCGGCCCCTCGTTCAGACGCCGGCCAAGGGCAGCGACGAAATTATCGTAGCGCGCTCCAGCCTGCGCCCGGGCCGCCTTGGCGGCCGGTTCGGGAAGCGGTGGCGTGGTGTTGAGCCAGAAGCGGATGAACAGCGCCAGCGTCTCGACACCGATTCCGACATCGCGCTCGAGCCGCGCCAGACGGCGGTCCTGCTGGTCGAGTCGTTTGGCGATCGCCGCCTCCTTCCGCTCGTCCGCATCGGGCGACAGGAACGAGGCGATCGCGGCTTCCGCGATCAGCGACATCGACTGGTCTCGACGCGCGGCATAGGCAGACAAGGCCTGCATGACATCCGGATCGAGATAGACCGAGAGCTGAGCCTTCTTCTTCGCCATGGCCATGCGCGCCTCACATGCCGAGGTCGTCGCCCGGATCGAGAGAGGCCTGCCGCGCGAGACCCTGCATGAGATCATTCATGCGACCGATCCGCGGCGCCTCCTCCTCCATGTCGTCGACCGGATCGAGCGCGAACTCATTCTCGATCGGCGCCTGATTCTCGACGGTTCCTTGGCTGAGCTCCGGCTGCTTCCGGCGATCGGCGTTCTTCGGATCCTCGTCGTCCGCGTCATCGCCTTCGGCCGCCACCGGCGCCGGAGGGCGAGGAGGCAACGGACGCGAACTCCAATCGTCGGGGCGGCCCTCCTTCGGCCGCGCCGGGACGGGCGGCGCCACGATCCGCTCCTGAAACCGTCCATCCTCATAGTAGCGGGCCTTCTTCGCCCGAATCGGATGGACACCCGACACCATGACGATCTCGTCAGTGGGTGGGAGCTGCATGACCTCGCCGGGCGTCAGCAATGGACGCGCGGTCTCCGAGCGCGACACCATCAGATGCCCGAGCCAAGGCGACAGCCGGCTGCCGGCATAGTTCTTCATCGCCTTCATCTCGGTCGCGGTGCCGAGCGCATCGCTCACCCGCTTGGCGGTCCGCTCATCATTGGTCGCGAAGCTCACCCGGACATGGCAGTTGTCGAGGATCGAGTTGTTGGGGCCGTAGGCCTTCTCGATCTGGTTCAGCGACTGGGCGATGAGAAAGCTCTTGATGCCGTAGCCCGCCATGAAGGCGAGCGCCGACTCGAAGAAGTCGAGGCGACCGAGCGCCGGGAACTCGTCCAGCATCAGGAGGAGCCGGCGTCGCCCGGCCTTGGCCTGCAGGTCCTCGGTCAGCCGCCGGCCGACCTGATTGAGGATCAGGCGGATCAACGGCTTGGTCCGGTTGATGTCGGACGGCGGCACGACGAGGTAGAGCGTGGTGGGCCGCTCGCCGGCGACGATGTCGCCGATGCGCCAGTCGCAGCGCCGCGTCACCTCGGCGACCACGGGATCGCGATAGAGGCCGAGGAACGACATGGCCGTGCTCAGCACGCCGGACCTTTCGTTGCTAGACTTGTTCAGCAGCTCCCGCGCGGCAGAGGCGACGACAGGATGGACGCCGGCTTCGCCGAGGTGCGGCGTTCGCATCATGGCGGAGAGCGTCGACTCGATCGGTCGCTTGGGATCCGACAGGAAGGACGCAACGCCGGCGAGTGTCTTGTCCTCCTCGGCATAGAGGACGTGAAGGATCGCGCCGACCAGTAGCGCGTGGCTGGTCTTCTCCCAGTGGTTCCGCTTCTCCAGGCTGCCTTCGGGATCGACCAGGATGTCGGCGATGTTCTGGACGTCGCGCACCTCCCACTCACCTCGGCGGACTTCGAGCAGCGGATTGTAGGCCGAAGACTTCGCGTTGGTCGGATCGAACAGCAGCACGCGGCCGTGCTGGGCGCGGAAGCCGGCGGTGAGCTGCCAGTTCTCGCCTTTGATGTCGTGAACGATCGCCGAACCCGGCCAGGTCAGCAGCGACGGGATGACGAGGCCCACGCCCTTGCCGCTTCGGGTCGGCGCGAAGCACAGCACATGCTCGGGACCATCGTGGCGGAGATAGCTGCGTTGATAGCGGCCCAGCACGACGCCATCGGGACCGAGCAGGCCGGCCTCCTCGATCTCTTGTCGTTGCGCCCATCGTGCGGAGCCGTAGGTCTCGGCATTCTTCGCTTCGCGAGCCCGCCAAACCGACATGCCGATGGCGACGGCCGCGTGGCTTTGCTACTGAATTTTGGCCCATGTGTGCTGACGAATTTTGGCCCACCTCCATCGTTGAACGTAGGGTCTCCTCGGCACGATCGAGGAACCATTCATGGACTGGAAAGCCAAAGTGGAAATA
>JAJZZR010000004.1 GCA_021797465.1 Pseudomonadota bacterium
CCGCCTACTTCGAGCGCTTTCCGGGCGTGTGGCATCACGGCGACTATGCCAAGCTCACCGAGCACGACGGGATCATCATTCATGGCCGCTCGGACGCGGTCTTGAACCCAGGCGGCGTGCGCATCGGCACGGCGGAGATCTACTCGGCGGTGGAACGGCTGGCCGAGGTGATCGAGTCGGTCGCCGTCGGTCAAGACTGGCATGGCGATGTGCGCGTGGTGCTGTTTGTGCGCCTGCGCGCCGGTATCGAGCTCGACGAGGCGCTCAAGCGCAGGATCCGCGCCGAAATTCGCACCCGCACGACCCCCAGGCACGTGCCGGCGAAGATCATCGCCGTGCCGGATATTCCCCGCACTCGCTCCGGGAAACTCACCGAGCTGGCGGTGCGCAACGTGATCCACGGCCGGCCGGTCAAGAACATCGACGCCCTCGCCAATCCGCAGGCGCTCGAGCATTTCCGCGACTTGCCCGAGCTGTCGGGCTGAGCGGCGCCGGCCCGTGCCTGCGTCCGCCGCGCCGATGCTGCGCGAAGTCTACGACCGCCAACTGCGCGCGCGCGGCTACAGCGCCGATGCCGCGCAGCTGAAGGCGATCGACTGCCTCGAGGACCTGCGCGCTCGACTGGCGGCCGGCGGGCGCGCCGAGAGGCATCCGATCGCCGCACGTCTCCTGCGCCGCCTGACCGTCCGCGCGTCCCGGCCGCAGCGCGGCATCTACCTGTGGGGCCCCGTGGGGCGCGGCAAGACCTGGCTGATGGACCTGTTCTTCCAGAGCCTGCCGTTTCCGGAGCGGCGGCGCCGTCATTTTCACCGCTTCATGCACGACGTGCATGCGCAGCTGAACACGCTCCGGGGCCGGGACGAGCCGCTCGAGATCATCGCCGAACGCCTCGCCCGCCAGACCCGCATCCTGTGCTTCGACGAGCTGTTCGTTGCCGATATAGCCGATGCCATGATTCTCGCCGGGCTGTTCGGCGGCCTGTTTCGCCGAGGTGTCACGCTGGTGGCGACCTCCAACGTGCCGCCGCGGGAGCTGTATCGCAACGGCCTGCAACGCCAACGCTTCCTCCCGGCGATCGACCTGATCGAGCGGCACACCAGGGTGTTGGCCGTCGACGGCGAACGCGACTACCGCCTGCGGCAGCTGACGCAGGCCGGCACCTATCTCGCCTCCGCCGACCCGGGCGGTGAGCAGCGGCTGCGCGCGCTGTTTGCCGACCTTTCGCAGCATGCGGAATGGGACGACGGAGCGCTCGAGATCAACGGCCGGTCTATTCCCGTCGTTCGCCAGAGCGACAGCGCCGTATGGTTCGACTTCGAGGCGCTGTGCGCCGGTCCGCGTAGTCAGGAAGATTACATCGAGATCGCCCGGCTGTACTCGGCGGTGGCGCTCTCGGGGGTGCCGCATCTCGACGCGACGCGCGAGGACGAAGCGCGCCGCTTCATCGCACTGATCGACGAGCTCTACGACCGCCGTGTCAAGCTGGTGATTTCCGCAATCGGCGCGCCGCAAACACTGTATCGGGGCGAACGGCTGCGCAGCGAGTTCCAGCGCACCGTGAGCCGACTCGTCGAAATGCAAAGCGCCGAGTACCTCGCCCTCGAGCACATGCCCTGACCGACCGGGCGCCGAGCGGCGCTGACTCGCCGGTGCCGGGAGATCTGCGCGGGCGCGCGCCGTGATAAACTGGCTGCACAGCGTATGTTTCCAAGCGCCGGCGCATTTCCCGCTCGCTCCGCGCGCAACTCCCGTACTCGGAGACTTCAACGTGATGAATTTGCGCAAGTACCGCATAGGCTTGATCGGTCTGGGATATGTCGGGCTACCGCTCGCCGTCGAGTTCGGCAAGCATTTCGCCACGGTCGGCTTCGATGTGAAGCCGGATCGTATCGCCGAGCTGGAAGCCGGGCGCGACAGCACGCTCGAAGTCAGTCGCCGCGAGCTGGCCGCGGCCGAGCATCTGTCGTTCACCAGCGATCCGGCGGATCTGCGCCGCTGCCGCGTCTTCATCGTCACGGTGCCGACTCCCATCGACATCTACAAGCGCCCGGATTTGCGCCCGCTCATCGCCGCGAGCATCACCGTGGGCAAGGTGCTGAAGAAAGGCGCCGTGGTCGTTTACGAATCGACCGTGTACCCCGGGTGCACCGAGGAAGTCTGTGTGCCCATACTCGAGCGCGAATCCGGACTGCGCTTCAATGACGGCTTCTTCGTCGGCTACAGCCCCGAGCGCATCAACCCCGGCGACAAGGAGCACCGCCTGACGACCATCAAGAAGGTCACCTCCGGCTCGACCGTGGAGGCCGCCGAGTTCATCGACTCGCTCTACGGCGCGATCATCACCGCCGGCACGCACCGGGCCTCGAGCATCAAGGTGGCCGAGGCGGCCAAAGTCATCGAGAACACTCAGCGCGACGTCAACATCGCGTTGATCAACGAGCTGGCGCTGATCTTCGCGCGCCTCGGCATCGACACCGAGGAAGTGCTGCAGGCGGCCGGATCAAAATGGAATTTCCTGCCGTTCCGACCCGGCCTCGTCGGCGGCCATTGCATCGGCGTCGACCCGTACTACCTGACGCACAAGGCGCAGGAGCTCGGCTACCACCCGGAGATGATCCTCGCCGGCCGCCGCCTCAACGACAACATGCCGATCTACATCGTTGCCGACATCGTCAAGCTGATGAACCGCAAGCGCATTCATACCAATGGCGCGCGCGCCCTCGTGCTCGGCATCACCTTCAAGGAGAACTGCCCCGATGTGCGCAACTCGAAGGCTGTGGACGTGGTGCGGGAGCTGCGCAAATACGGAGCGCAGGTGGACGTCCATGATCCGTGGGCCGACCGCCGGGAATGCCTGCACGAGTACGGCCTGCGTCCGGTGAACAAGCTGCGGCCCAATTATTACGACCTGGTCGTGCTCGCGGTCGCGCACGAGCAGTTCCGCAAACTCGGCTCGGCGGCCATTCGCAAGCTGTGCCGCAAGAACCACGTGCTTTACGACATCAAGCATGCGTTTCCGGCGGCCGAGGTCGACGCCCGGTTGTGATCCGGACGGCAGCGGCGGCGCGCGCGGCGGACGGCTAGATCACGCCGCGACGGATCTGGTCGAGTTCGATGGATTCGAACAGGGCGCGGAAGTTACCCTCGCCGAAACCTTCATTGCCCTTGCGTTGGATGATCTCGAAGAAGATCGGTCCGATGACGTTGGCGGTGAAGATCTGCAGCAGCAGACCTTCGCCACCTTGGGGATTGCCGTCGATGAGGATGCGCCGGCGGCGCAGCGCCTCGAGCGGCTCGCCGTGACCGGGCACGCGCGCCTCGATCTGCTGGAAATACGTATCGGGGGTATCCTGAAAGGCGATGCCATGGCCGCGCAGCGTGTCGACGGTTCGATAGATGTCGTCGGTGGCGAGCGCGATGTGCTGAATGCCTTCGCCGCGATACTCGCGCAGATATTCCTCGATTTGGCTCTTATCGTCCTGCGACTCATTGATAGGAATGCGGATCTTGCCGCACGGACTGGTCATGGCGCGCGAGAGCAGCCCGGTCTGCCGGCCCTCGATGTCGAAATAACGAATCTGCCGGAAGTTGAACAGCTTTTCGTAGAAACCCGCCCACTTGTCCATATTGCCGCGCGCGACGTTGTGCGTCAGATGATCGATCACCGTCAGCCCGGCCTCGGGTGACCCGGCGGGCGGGTCCGCCGGGCGGAAGTCCACGTCGTAGATGGTCTGCCCGCCGTAGCGGTCCACCAGGTAGATGAGCGATCCGCCGATGCCCTCGATGCACGGAATGTTCAACTCCATCG
>JAJZZR010000326.1 GCA_021797465.1 Pseudomonadota bacterium
ACTTCATGATCGGCGTGACGGCCGCGGCCTCCGCCGGAATCTTCTTTCAACGCGGGGACATAGACCCGATGATCGCCGCTCCGGTGGCGATCGGCGTGCTGGGCGGCTCCATGCTCGGCGCGAAGACCCTCAGCCGCATGTCCAACGTGCACCTGAAGAAAGTATTTGTACCGATGATCTTGCTGGTGGCGATCAGCATGCTGGCCCGCGGCCTGGGCTGGATGTAGCGTCCGGGGGCCGAGCGAGGACTGTCCACGTCTTCACGCCGTAAGACGCTTGGCAGGGGAGCTGTCCGCCCTTAAGAAGGGCCAGGCATGCGCGGCATGCCCCGCTTCCCCGGCTCCAGGAATCCTCGACCAGTACGACCACGCCTGCCATCCCCGCAGGGGCAGGGGAACGGTGCTGGGGCAGCACGAACGGGTGGATACGCAGCGCGGTCCGTACGGCGAGGATTCAGAGAACCGCAGTCCTCTACGAGCCATGGCCAAGACCGCGCTCGCCTCGGCAGAAAACCCGACCGCGGCGCCGCTAGGCGTGGGGACCCCGCAAACGCCGCCACAACAGACTCAGTCCCAGCCAGGCCGCGAACGCCGCGAGCGGCCAGGCCAGCAGCTGCGGCACCCAGAATCCCAGCACGGCGAGCACGACCAGCGCGGCGCCCGCGACCGTCAACACCCCGCGCTCGGAATTGCCGAGCACACGGCGGTTCGCGATGGCCGCGCCCACCGTATTGGCCAGGCGCAAGGCGCTGGCGGCCGCGCGCGAGGAGCTTCCCCCGCGCAGATTGCGCGCGACGCGGCCCCGGGGCCGCGGCCGGCGGCCCTGCAGCACAAGCTCGGTAGAATGCTCGAGATCGCGCTGATACTGCGCCTGCATCTGCGTGGCGAATCCCGCATCCTCGACGGCGGCATCGATCTCGCAGTTGGCCAGCCAGCTGGAGAGATTGAGGTTGGACGAGCCCACGCGCGCCCAGCGCCCATCGGCCACCGCGGTCTTGGCATGCATCATGCTGCCGCTCCATTCGAACACCCGGATGCCCGCCTCGAGCAACGGGCGGTAGCCGGCACGCGAGAGCGCGGCGACCGCCGGCAGATTGTTGCTGCCCGGCACCAGCAAACGCACGTCCACGCCGTCGGTCGCCGCGGCGGCCAAGGCCTGTACGTAGGTTGGAATCCCGACGAAATAAGCGTCGCTGATCCAAAGGCTCCGGGTAGCCATGGCCGCGATCAGGCTGTCGAGCCGGAACAGCGCGCCATGGGCGGGCTGCGTCGCGATGATGCGCAGCGCCACCGCGCCGCACGCGGCCGAGGCCGGCGCCGGATCGAACGGCAACGGAGTGCCCAGCCCGCCCCAGCTGTCGCGAAAGGCGACTGCGATGCTCGCCACCGCGGGACCCTCGATCAGCAGCCCGCTGTCGCGCCACGGTGCGACGCCGTGCGCCGCATCGCCCAGCCACTTGGCCGCGACACACACCCCCGAGACCGATCCGATCCGCCCGTCCACGGCGAGCAGTTTGCGGTGGTCGCGGCCCACCCAGCCGAGCGGGCTCCCCACGCGTGGCCGGTTGAACGCGCGCACCGCGACACCCGCGGCACGCAGCGGCGCGAAAAAGCGATGCCCGGCGTTGCCGAGCGTGCCGAACCAGTCATGAATCACGGCCACGTGCACCCCGGCACGGGCCCGCTCGATCAGCAGATCGCGGAAGCGCCGCCCCACGGCGTCATCGGCGATGATGTAGTTCTCCAGCAGCACGTCATGACGCGCCGATTCGATCATCGCCGCCCAGGCCTCGAAGTGCGCACTACCGTCGATCAGCAGCTGCACGCGGTTGCCGGCCACCAGAGGCGCCCCGGCCGCACGGCTGAGCGCCTGGCCGGCAAGCAGCCGCAGAGTGGCCCGGTTCGGGTGGGGGGGACGTTCCTGCGGGGTCTGCATCGGTACGCTACCGGTCCGGCAGGGCATGATCGCGGCGCCGGCGAAGCAGCGGACGGCGGGCCGCGGAATCGATTGCGATCAACGTTGTCCCCCCCAAGCCGGCGCGCGGCTCACTCCCCGGCGATCGTCATCTCTCCCACCAGCACCGAGCCGCTGCGGATCGTACCGCGGACGTCGACGTCGTTGCCGATCGCCACGATGTTGCCATACATCTGGCGCAGACTCCCCGCGATGGTTACCTCGTGCACCGGATGCATGATCGCGCCATCCTCGACCCAGAATCCGCTCGCACCGCGCGAATAATCGCCCGTCACACCGTTGACGCCCTGGCCCATCAGCTCCGTGACCCACAGACCCCGGCCCATCCGCCTCAGCAGCGCCTCGCGCGAATGCGCGCCCGCCGCGCCATCCGCCCCGACCAGCAAGTTGTGAATACCGCCGGCATTGCCCGTGGACTTCAACCCGAGGCGCCGCGCCGAGTAGCTCCCGAGCACATAGCCGCGAAGAACGCCCTGCTCGACGAGTTCCCGGTCGAGCGTGGCGGCGCCCTCGGCATCGAACGGGGCGCTGCCGAGTCCCTTGGGGATGTGCGGCCGCTCGCTCATGCGCACGAACTCCGGAAAGACACGCTGTCCGGCCGCATCGAGCAGGAACGAGGCCTTACGGTACTGGCTCGGGCCGCTGATCGCGCCGACGAAGTGTTGGAACAGGCCACGCGCCATCTCGGGGGCGAACAGGACCGGCGCGCGCCGAGTGCTCAGCTTGCGCGCGCCGAGCCGCGCGCATGCACGCCGGCCGGCCTGCACGCCGACCGCCTCGGGCGTCTGCAGATCGAGCGCGTCGCGGGCGGTCGTATACCAGTAGTCCCGCTGCATCTCGTTGCCGTGCTGGGCAATGAGCGAACAGCTCACCGAGTGGCTGGTCGCGGAAAACCCCGCTAGAAATCCATATGAATTGCCGTACACGCCAGTGTGGCGCTGGCTGCCGACGGACGCGCCCTCGGAGTTGGTGATGCGCGCGTCGACGTCCATGCCGGCGCGCTCGCAGCGCCGGGCGATGCCGATCGCCTCCTCGGCCGTCAGCGCCCAGGGGTAATCCAGGTCGAGCTCGGGAATCTCGCGGGCCAGCGCCTCGGGCTCGATCAGGCCTGCATAAGGGTCTTCGGCGGTAAAGCGCGCGATAGCGCACGCCTTGGCGACGATCGAGCAGACGGCCTCCCGGCTCAGATCCGCGGTACTTGCCGCACCCTTGCGCTTGCCGAAATACACCGTCACCGCCAGCCCGCGGTCGCGCTGATATTCGATCGTCTCGACCTCGCCGAGGCGGACCGTCACGCCCAGTCCCTGTCCGATGCTCGCGTCAGCGTCGGCCTGGGAAGCGCCGAGCCGGGCGGCTTCCGCCAGCGCACAGCGCACGGCGTCTTGAAGCGTGTTCGCGGAAGCGTTGGGCTCGAGCCCCTGTTGCATGGAAAGTCCTCGTTGCGCGGTCGGCCGCCCGCCGGGCGCGTCACGACGGGTACGCCCGCCGCGGTGCTCACGCGAACCGACGGAATACGCTAGTGTAGCAGCCATGGCCAGCCGATCAGCGGATCTTCCCCATGCCCGTCTCTGAGTCCGCGGCGCCCGAGCCGCCGAGCAAGAGCGAGAAAAAACGCCGTGCGCATGCCGCACAAGACCTCGGCGAGGTGCTGATCGCGCTGCGTGAGCCCGACCTCGCGGCATTGCAGCTGCCCGCGACACTGCTCGAGGCCGTGCGCGAGGCGCGCCGGATCCGCAGTCGCGCGGCAGCTGTGCGTCAGCGCCAGTACATCGGCAAGCTGATGCGCCAGATCGACCCGGAGCCCATCCGCCAGACGCTGGCCGCCCGCAGCGAG
>JAJZZR010000273.1 GCA_021797465.1 Pseudomonadota bacterium
CCGCCTCGTAAGAGATGAACCTCATCCCTCCTGCGTGCCCTTCGGGCACGCCCCTTGGCACCTCCCTGTGCCAAGGCCGAACTGCTTCAAAGCCAACAGTTTCACCCACAAATTCTGCGGAAGAGCCAAAAACTTATTCATACAACATCCTCGTCGTGCGAATTGCACGCCGTCGCAGTCATATAGCGACTGAGAGTCCGAATAAAAATATCCGGCCTCGTAACGCGGGGGGGGGGTACATAAGACCAGTCCATCCGACGAGCGCATCAGGATAGCCCACCGGAGGTGCGCGCATACCTTCCGGCACTGCCATTGCCACTCAGACCGACCGCGTCTTCAGCTTCTCCTCCGCATAGAGTGACAGCTCGATCATCCGCTCGAGCAGTTGCTCGGGCGAGACTCCGGCGAAGTTGCGCAGTACGAGTTCCTTGACGTACAGGCGCACGAGGTAGCGCAGCTGCAACGCCCGATTGCCGGTCGCAAACACGAAGTCTCGGTGGCCATTGTTCACGACGATGACGTTGCGCTCGGTGTCGTACCGGGATCGCCACAGCTCTCCGGCGGCGCGCTCGAAAGTATACCCGGGCAGGCCTCGAGAATTGATGATTGCGGACCCGACTGCCGGCTCAATGGTATCGGTCACGGTCACCAGCGCCTCGGCGGTGCAAATGACCTCCCGCTGACTGACCGTGACCTTGAGCCGCGACAGGCCTGGGGTACCGGGCGCCAGAAATTCAATTTCCTGGTCGACCGTACTGGCGAGCGTCCCCTCGCCCTCGAGGATTTCCCAGGAGAATCGCAACTCCTCCTCGACGCGCCGACGGGCGCGATCCCGCGGCAGCGCCCGGAATTTCCGCCGTTCGTTCACCGGGGTGGTGCTCGAGGCCGGCGAGATGATCACGCTGAACAGCGGACCGGCGTAGTCGAAGAACTGCCGCTGGGTGCCGGGACTGACGGCCGGTTCCTCGGCCCCGAGTTCCGCCGCCTCGCCCTCACCCGACGCTTCAGCCTCCTCGCTACCCTGCGAGCGCGGGCCGCCTTCACCCCGGGCGCGCGCGTGGATGTCAAACCAGTCGTACTCCTCGGGCGGCAGCGCCAGCAAGGCCTCGCGGAAGGCGCGCTGGATAGCCCGCAGCGACTGCTGGCTGGCCTGCTCCTCCTCCGCCCGTTGCTGAGCCTCGATCAGTCCGCTCAGGTACACTTCGAGGGGCTGCAGGGCAGCCAGCAGCGCGGCGTAGCGCTCATCGTGGATCACCCCGCTGCGCGTGCCAGGGGTGAGATTCAGGAACGGAACGTCGATCAACCCCTGCAGGTAGCGCGAGGACCAGGGGGCGCGCTCCAGGCCCGGAAGTGTTGCGAGATCCTCAATCACACGAGTACCACTGCGCGTGAGCGCAACCCGACAGCGTTCATCGGGCTCGGCAAGGTACAGCTCGGCATAGGCGTCGCCATAAGACGTGCGCACCAGCGGAAGCTGATGCAGCAATCGTCCCTCGTAGGCACGCGGCTCCACCTCGTATTGCTTGCGGGCGAGCTTGTCGATGACAGTCACGCGAACCTGGGCAAGGCGGATCCGGTCGCGCAACTCCGAGGCAAGATACCACTGGATCTTTTCACCCGAGAGCGCCCTGATGCCCTCGAGGAGCGGGCTGATGCGCAGCTCCGTCCCCCGCTCGGCAAATAAAACGCGGCGGTGGGTCACTGAGTAGCCGGAATGGCCCTTGCTCATGCTCATCTGGTACGAACGCTGGTCGGCACTAGTCGAGATCATGGTGAGCTGATCACCGACGGTCCAGAACGATAGCAGCCCAATGCCAAATTCGCCCTGCAAACCCGTTCCCGCCCCCTCATTCTTCAGCCGCCGCTTGATCGAGTCGCAGATGTGCGTGGCGACATATTTGAAGTTCGGCTTGCCCTCCTCGTCCCGAGGCACCCCGTCGCCGTCATCCTTGATCGACAGGTAGTGCTCGCCATGCTCGCGCCCACGGGTAACGATGATGGTCTTGGCATGCGCGTCAATGCTGTTCTCGACGAACTCCGCGATCGCCTTAAGCGGATTGCTCTGCGAGAGCGCGATGATCCGGATCGCATTCCAGTCGTCGCCGATCTTGAGCCGGCCACGGTCGGCGACCTTGGGACTGCGAGATCGCTTCGGCCGCGCCACCGGAGCCGCAGGATCCGCCGTAGCGGAATGGGATGCTTCTTTCGCGCTCATTGTGCCTATCTTACTTCCTGCGCCTCGGGATCGCCGCCAGGATCCCTTGCTAGGTCACTCTTCGGCCGAAGGCCGGTGCCGCGCTCCCGAGGTCTACCCATTCCTACGAGACCACGCATTTCCACCGTCTCACGGCGGATTTCCGTGCTTCCACTCTCACCACCATCGAGCACCCGCAACTGACGGCGCTCATTCGTCGAGTGCTGCGGCCGAGCCGCGTTGTCGTGTTCCATGAGGAGGCGTCAGAACGGTTCTATGCGCACGAGACCGTAAGGCACTGAGCGCACGCGCGGAGCGTCGCACGAAATGCCGTTATCGGCGGGCCTCGCTCAAACCTGCTGACGCGCATGCTCTTCGTCGAGCTGATCTATGTTCGAACTGCCGACTCCGCACTCAACGTCGCGGACAGAAACTCCCTATGCAAGTACAGCGAGTGTGGATCATCTAACCATCCGAACTGTCCATTAGAATTGCACTCCAGAAATACCAAATTATCGCGTATTAGGATGAAATCCAGCCTTCCGTAGTGCAGATTCATGCGCCTCATGAGCCTGTCCGTCGCTACCGCCCACTCCGTTAGTCGACTATGCTGCAGCGGTTTCCATCTCGACTGCCGTGAAGTGTTGATTTCGACGCGCCAGTCCACCGCACAGATTCCGCGCACAAACTCGCACACAAAAAAATGGCAGCTGCCTAGTATATAGACGCAGGTGACGTCATGGCCCCCTGTTAGCGCTTCCTGGAGAAACCACGGGAACGGGCGAAACAATTGCATCGGGTCTACGCGTCGCGTAAAAAAAATCCGCCCGTCTGATACTGCAGGATCACCAAGAGGTTTGGTGACGACGTCGGACCACGCGACATCTGGCGGGCGGGAGATTCCGAAGTGCGAGCCGGGGACACTAAAGTACTCACGTGCCAGCTGTAGCTGGAACAGCTTCGGAACTCGACGGTCGCCATTAGGGTCAACTAGACGCATCCGTTCCTGTGATGCTGCCAGTGACACAACGGCATGCAGCCACTCCCTTATTTGCGAGCGCGCTTGACACTCGTCGTCTGGCGACAGGCCGAGTCCATCGAATCCCATTTGGTCTAAGAACGGCTTACGCCACAATACAACCGTGTCATTCGCAGCAAGATCTATAGCACGACCGGCAGGATCAGAAATAAGAAAGCGCTGCCCGTCGAACGATATATCGTATGAGCGCCAGAGATCGACGTTCCATCGGATAATGCGTTGCTCACACTCTAGGGCGAGCTTCGACAGAATATCGCTTGTCCCGTCAGTCGAGTTTGTAAGAATTGCAAGGGCTGTGCGTGTTTTCACGGACGACGCGTTTGGTACTGACAAATGCCCGCTGGCTACACGCCAGCGGGCAGGTGACTTTAGTCTGTGTTGTCGTTTCGGGCGTCGCTTGGCTGGCCGTTATAGTTAAAGGTTTGGACTGAGTTGGCGGTAAACGACATTTCGACGGGCATTCTTCTCGATTGGAGGTCAAAATCGTAATCAGGAAGCGCTATTCTCTTGACGTTGGGCTTCAACCCCAGCTGGCTCGGCGTAAGCACTTGACGACTCCTTGATGCGAACGGAAACTAGGAAACTCTTCGGTGCACGAGCTGGGGAATGTAGCACTAGAGAGTCAATTTGTGTAGTGGATCACATACACTGAGACTGAGTAGCACCTCTGCGGGTCGTGTCCGGAACTTGGTAGAACTCAATAGTCCGTCTCCGGAACTGTTGAATGCTATTAGTGTCAGGCGCGCATCGATTCAGCGGTGCCGTCGCGCACAGCGGCCGGGGTCATCAAGCAGATGCCGCTGTTGCGGTGTTCGTGGTTGTACCCGCGGACGAACTGCTGGCAGTGCGCGCGGGCGTCCGCGATCGAGTCGAACCGCACAGGGAACTCGGGACGGTATTTCAGGGTCTTGAACTGCGCCTCGGAGTAAGGATTGTCACCCGAGACGTACGGACGGCTGTTGGTCTCGGCCACGTCCAGATTGATCAGCAGCGCCCCGACGGGCTTTGAGCGTATGCTGGTGCCGCGATCGGCGTGCAGTGTGAGAGTCCCTGGTGCGATGTTCTCCTTCTGCAGAGTCTCGGCGATGAATTGCTCTGCGAGTTCTACAGATTCGTGCTGCGCGAGCATCCATCCGACGACGTAGCGGCTGAAGATATCGAGGATGAAGTACGAGCCTCGAGGCGCTGTTCCGCGCCGTAAAGTACCGGCCACAGTTCCGAACTAAGGGCTTCGCGGATCTCGATCAAGCGCGCGCGTGGGCGAGCTCGTTTATGCAGTGGTACGACCACGCTCACCGCCACAGCGACATCCGCTACGTCAGCGCGGCACAGCGACATGCCGGTGAGGACCGCGCCGTTCTGCAAGCTCGCCATGCGCTCTACCAGCACGCCAGGGCACGAGCCCCGCGGCGCTGGGAGCGGCGCACCCGAAACTTGAATCCGATCACCGTAGTCACCCTCAATCCCGAGCTCGACGCAGTGATAAGGGCGGCGACCGAGTGTCTTCATTGCAATCGGACCGCTGCATGAAACGGGCGACAACTACCGTGACGCTCACCAGCGTGCCGGTCGCCTCGATGAGTATCGAAGTCTATAGAAACTGCTGTGGTTGGATCTTCACCAAAAAATGATGTCACGCTAGAGACCTGGCACGTCACCGAACAAGACGATGCAGCCCGCGTACTTTCGCTCCTCAAGAAATCCCATCAATCACTGGATCCTATGCATCTCAACATTGGGAAGCGAATCGACATGGACGCCGCGTGGATGAACAAGACGCTCAAAGGAAACTGCGGGAATAAGGCGAAAGGATACGTCGATTTTCACATTGCCGAGATTTCGCGACTTTCAGCTCGCCGATGACAATCAGAGCCAGTTGCCGTACTCGCGACGCGCTACGAGATTGACCGAATGCAGCGGCATCCAAACAGCGTCAACCAGAAGTGAAATCGGAATGATCTGGTGATTAATGGCGCAACTGCTTTGCGCTCCGTAACGCGGTCATGGCCTCGTCCGAGGCGAATGAGGAAATCCGCTCGTCTCCGCAAGTCCGTTTTCTGCGAAAGCCTCGTCGCGCTCTGATGATCGTTGCGCATTAGTGAATATGCCAGAGCGTTCGTACGGAGCCCCGCGAACCAGTGATCGCCAAGCTGCCGGCAGTTCGGGCTTCCCGAGTTGCTGGTAGGTGTATATGAAATCTGCAACTGCTTGATCTGCCAGTGGCGCCGCAGTGTTTTCTGAGTATTTTGCGTCCCAGCATGCCAATAGATCCCGGTAGCTCGGAGAGGAGCCCGCGCTTCCGGCAAGCAAATTTACATCCGGAGCCCTCGACTTTCCGTGCTTATCTTCAATCTCAATACCAGGGCACAATTGATATTCGTTGCCCGCCTCGGATTTGAGGCGGAGGTAGGAAAAATTTCCCTTATGCCCAGGGGACTTTGGCCAGCGCGCCACGAACTTGCCACCTTTTCTCGACTCCAGCTTGCCGTCAAGAGACACAGCGAATCGCTCTTTGGCAGCGAGTGCGACGTTAAAATAACACAGGAGCTCAAACACATATGAATCCTTTGCAGCATCAACCGCCAAGTCAGAGCCCTTCCAGACGGCGGCGCTCTTGAGCCGTGCCGCAGCCTCTCGCAATTCTCTTGCGATTCTTCTTGCATCATTCATATTCGAAAAGCTCCTGCAATCTTTTCTGCGCGGGCCGCGACCTCACTGAATCCATGTAACCCAGCAGTAGCTGTTCGATTGTGTCGTTCGCAGATTGCTCTCTTGACGGGGAGAATCCTCGGACGAAAGTCTCAAAGCCGTTAAATGAGTCCGCCTGTTCGTGCAATGCGTCACCCCGCGTGCTGCCGAATCGTATTTGTCCCTTCGTGTCTCCCGGGAAAAACTCATGTGTAACTTGATTACCGAAAACGTCCACAAGCTCTGGAAATTGAGCTACGGCAGAGTCAAGTTGCTGCAGTGTTCTCCCAACGCTGAGAATCCGCCGCTCAATAAACCCCAGCAGCAGGCGGATTCGATCGTCCAATAGCCGCCGGTCACGCACGCTTTCCGAGGTGTCTTCCAGCTCTCTCACAAATGTCCGTTTCGTCTCCGATGACAAGGAGTACAGAAGATTGTAATAGGCCGTTCGCATTACAAACGGCTCTCCGTCTACAAGCGTTTGCGTATCCGACTCAGGAAGCTTCCGATACGCTCTTCGAAAGTGGACATGTGGACGCTCCAAATTCTTTACAAATGTGAGACTGAATTGCATGAGGCCAAACGTCGTCTCTTCAGGAAGCTGAACCCACTTTTCGATGGTAGCCTTAATTGCAACCCCGTCATCGAGGCCCCGCTGTTCCAATACATCGACAGAAGCAATCTTACCGAGATTATTGAATGTGAGATCGTCTCCGTAGCCGCTAGCGAGAAGCATGCGGTCATTCGCTCGAAACCTTGGCTGTGATTTCGCCGAAATGGTCACCGAGTTCTGTGAAGCATCGATCATTACTCCCCGCGCATGCTCGCGCACCAACCAATCGGTCATGCCCGCCTCCTTTGGGAGATTGAAAAACGCAGATCCGCGATACTTTGACGGTGATTCCGCCTTAGGTACAAATGGCAACCCGCCGCCACCCCGGGGTGGAAGCGAGTTTCAAGAACCCCTGCAAATCCGGCAGCTGCTCGATCTCGGAGGCCATCACCGCCGCTTCCCGTACGCGCCGAAGCGTCACACCCGACGATGTGGAGCCTCCACCGTGCGCGAAGAGCATCGGATAATGTCGTCCCCGCGAGCGCTCCTCCCGCACCACCTCCCGTTCCCCGATCAGCTCCGATGCAAAGCGGGCGGTTCCTCCACCCTCGCTCCCGGAGCAGCGCAGGATGAGCGTATTGGCGCAGTTCTCCACAATCGTTTGCGCATCCCCCCTGCCATAGGTGCTCGAGACCTGCGCGATGGACTGAAACCCGAGCACACACCGCCCGCCGAACTTGCGCAATCGCGCGAGCGCGTCCTTGAGTCCGTCGATCGCCCCGAGTGCATCGAGCTCGTCCACCACGAACCACAGCCGCTGGTCGCCCGCCGGGCGGCACATCGCCTCGAAAATCGCGATGCGCATCCACGCCGCCACCAAGCCCCGCAGCGCCGCGATTTGATCCGCCCGATACGGCAGGAATAGGACGCCGTGGCCCGCGCGGACCCACTGTCGCACCGAGAAGGCCTCCGCCCGCTGGTCCCGCACATATTCGAGTGCCTTCACCGCCGAGGACGCGACCGAGCGCAATGACGCGAACATCTTCCCACCATCCTGCGCGAGAAACGGCTGCGCCGGCGTGCCCGCCACGATCGGCTGCAGTTCATCGCTCGTCGCTACGACCAGCCACTGCAGCAGCTCCGTCAGATCCCGCGAGCTCGCCTCGCAGCGCCGAATGATCACCGCGAGAAACGTCCGCGCATATTCCCGCCACTCCCGCGCCGAAGCCTCCTGCCCCTCCGGAATCAGCGCCGCGACCAGCTGCTCGATGTCATAGGGATGGTCGATCTCGCCGAAGGGATCCCAGCGGAGCGAGTCCGGATGGAAGGGATTCAGGATCACATCGCCCCGATACGGCTGATGAAATCGCTCGAGATACCCGCCATCGGGATCGGCGATGATGGCCCGGTCTCCTCGCCTGAGTGCCCCGGCGAGAAGCTCACGAATCGCCGTCGATTTTCCGGTGCCCGTCGTCCCGATGAGTTTGAAGTGCTTGCGCTCATCCTCCGCCGCGATCGGCGCACCGGCAAGCGTCAGGGCTTCCACCGGCCGAGACTTCATCGGCCAAAGTTTCGTCAACACGGTGCCACGCAGATGTGTATGGTCCGGAGCACTCACCGCCGCAATGCGCCCACCCAAGTAACCGAACCCGACGAAACATCCGGCCGCGAGCGCGGCCTTCAGCGCGTCATGGTGCACGTGACCACCGTGAACGAGCAGAATACTATCGACGAACTGGGCGAGAAGACCCGCGACGATCATGAGAATCGCCGCCCACACCGGCGAGAACAGCCAGCTTCGGAGCGATGCCTTCCCCCGCCAGAGTCCCGCCCAGTACGGGATGGCGACCAGACCCCACGCCAGCACCAGGCCATCCGTGCCGTAGGTGAGTTGGTGCCAGGTCATAGGATCACGGCCGATGCAACACCACGAACCACACGATCAGTGTGGCGAGCACCGCGCTCAGCGCCGGAAAGACGACACTCCACCAGACCCGGTGCGCCCGAATCGCCCGCCGCACCTGCCGCAGCGCCTGCGCGGCACGCTCGCTCTCCGCATGGACCTCGCGCAATTCCTCGATGAGCGTCCGCCGGATCTCCTTGCGGACAATGTCATCGAGCCCCCGGGTATGCCGCTCGAGCTTCTCGAGGACACTCTCCGCGAGCTGCTGATGAGACTGCGCGGCCTCCATCAGGAGGCCGAGTTTGATCTCCTCGTCTTCCACGGCCTCCCCATGAGGTCCTCAAGCGGTACAGGTTAGGGTTCGTAGTCCGGACCGTCCCGCGTGCGCGACCGGGTGCGCTCCGGCTCGTTCGTGTTCTCCCGCTCCCGGCCGCTATTCTTCACCCGATCCTGCTCTGCGCGCCAGTGTTTCCACGCCTCCCGCGCCTTCGCGCGGGCCTGGGCAGCGCTCTGCTCCGCTCCCGCTCGCGTCTTAAGAGCCGCGCCAATATCCGTGTCCAACGCCACAATCGACCGCTCGAGTTCCCGGGCCTCCCGCGCCAACCGCCCGAGCTCTGCGGCCCGTTCGAGCCGCGTCTGTGCCTCAAGCCGCCGCTCCTCCTCGAACCGCCATCCCACCCGGGTCTCGATTCCTCGCCGCTCGAGCGCGGTGATCGCCGGTCCCTTGTGATGCGTGGGCACCCGCTCGAGACCCTGGGCCTCGAGACTGCGGTGATCCACCCGTTCCGCGCACCCATGATCGGCGAGCCGCTCGTTCTGCAGCTCCGCCCAGCGCGCCCGCCAGCGCGTGACCTCCGCCGGACCTCGTTTCAGGTCATCGAGCTCGCGCGTCTTCGCCGCGAACCCCTCGGCCGTCAACCGCCGGGTCGAGCACAAGATGTGCGCATGATGATTGCGCCGGTCCCCTCCCCTGCCTGGCTTGTGCAGACACACATCGGCGACGAAACCATGCCGGTCGACCAACTCCCGGGCGAACCGGATCGCAAGCGCCCGACGCTCCCCCGCGCTCAGCTCCGCCGGCAGCGCGATCTCGAACTCGCGCGCAACGGTGGAGTTCTTGCGCCGCTCCGCCGCCTCGGCCGCATTCCAGAGCGCCTCCCGCCGAGCCGCCCACGCCGGCGCTGCGGGCGGCAGCACGATCTCGCGGTGCTCGACGCCGCCCTTGCGCCTGAAGTCCCACAGCTCCCCGGTGCGCGCATCCCGGATGCGATCCGCGGCGCGATAGGCCGCCGCGGCGGTCGCGCTGCGCCCCGCGCTGCGGCTCACGGACTTGACGCTGAGGTGATAGCTGGCCACGAGGGCCGCCTCCTACTCGCTCGCAACGCCCAACTCGCCACGGCCCGCGCGCCTCCGGGCGCGGGGGCCGGTCTTCCCCCTCCGCCTGGGTGGGCGGCGCTGAGCCGCCGACCCCCGGCGCACCGGACGGCCATCGCTCGCCGTCGGGCCGGACGCCGGAACGAAGCGCCGCAGCCGCATTCTGGCGATGGCCCGCAAACCCGAGTCTTCGAGGGTTTGCATAAGTGCGCCTTTGTCCCCGCTGCACTGATCACTAGGCTACGCCGCTCTGCGCGAGTACGCTAGACGCTCGCGACTCCTCGGGCCAAATGACACCAACAGCACCCCGACATCACAATCCAAACCACTCAGACATCGCCGACGCGTATTGAAATGCTCCGCTCAAGATGGAGGCTGCAACCATGCCCAATCTCGACGATCGCATCAGCGCCCTCGAGGAGCGGCTGAAGCAGCTCAAGGCGAAACAGCAACGGGTGGAGGCGCGCCGGCGGACGCTCGAGTCGCGACGAGCTCGCAAGGAAGACACCCGGCGCAAGGTCCTCGTCGGTGCGATCGTGCTGGCCCGGGTCGAGCAGGGACGATTGCCTGAAGCCGAGCTGCGCAGCTGGCTCGACGAGGCCCTCGAGCGGGCCGATGACCGAGCGCTATTTGACCTCCCCACGACGCGGCGCACCGAGAAGTCCTGACGACACCCATACGTTCCGACCCATGTGCGTGCACCGAAACCGCGTGAATCCGGTACATCCTGGCCGATCAACCCTCACTGAACCACCCTGAGAGAACACCATGACCGGTCCTGCCCAGCAGTTTCGGAGCCGGCAAGAGATCGAGACGCGGCGGAGCTTTGATCCGAGCTGCGGCATCGAGCTCGCCGAGTTCGGGAGCCTTGTCGGCGCGTACGAGTTCCCGGAAAACGAGCAGGTCAAGTGCCAGCTCGTCAGCGGACATTCCACCCTCAAATCTGAGACGCCCGAAATCCGCGCGATTCATCGCGCTGGAATTCTGGCGGTGGCTTCCCAGATCACGCCCGCGGCCGCCGTAAAGACGAATAGCGCATCCTGGCGGCTGAAGCACTCCAGGGGGCACCATCCCCGCCCATGTGGTGCGCGAGGTTGCTGTAATGGGCAATAGCGCCACGCACGAGTTCTGCTCGGTCGAACTTCGTCATGGTGGCTTCGCGGCTGCTTTTGCTCTCCGCGAAAGCCTTCCTGATCCGACCCCGACCGGCCTCGTCAGCACCCTGCGTCCCGACACTCTCCATCGCCCGCCGGCAACGCATGACCGTGGTGTCGTAACGGCCGGCGAGAAGATCCTTATGCGCTTCGCGCAGCTCGGTGATGGCATGGCGATATGTATCGGGCGCGTCGATCGGCAGTTCCACGGCGACGACCAGTAAATCAAGGTAGCCAATCTCCTTCAGAACCGTCGCCCATTGCGTGATATCGACGTCAAGGCGGAGGACCTGAGATCTGGTTACCACCTCGGCGTCTTGGCGCAGCTGCAAACTCGCGTGGAACTGAAAGGTCAGAGGGCCGCCGGCGCGAAGGCGCTCGAGCGCCTCGAGTTGCTCGCCGGTGAGATCGAGCTCAAACCACACCGGAACTTTGTGTGGATGGTCCAACGTGAACACACACCAGCTGCTCTGCGGAGCGGCTTTGCCAAGCAACTGCGGGCGGCCCCCTGCCCCACCTATGGCCACATCGGCAACGAGATGCGCGAGCAACACGGGAGAGTTCGGCGACGCGGCCAGGTCGACCTCGAGAATGAACTGCAGTCGGCTGAATCCGACCCCGCGCAGGGCCCTCAGACCGCTTACGCGCAGCTCAGCGACCTGTCGGCTTCGGAATTCCATGTTCATCGAAATAATTCCGGCTTACATTGGATCAGTGCGGCACGCTCCAAGCCTTCGTCCGCGAGAGCGGCTCGTCAACGATGCTCTTAGACTCCCCGCGCGGCATCACTTTCCGCGCTTTTGTGCCCGGCCTGAACGGAAACGCCGGCGCTTCGGCTTGTGGCGTTCGAAGACAGACATCTGCCGCCTCATGAAGGCGTCGAACATCGGCACCGTGAACGCGGTCTCCCCATGTCGTTGGCTCCAAACCATGCCCTTGTCGATCAGCTGCTGGCGAGAGGTTGCAACGGCTGCTGCTTTGACACCGAGGGTAGCCGCGATGTCGCCCGTTTTGTGTGCCCCCGGCCCGAGCTCTGCCATAGCACGCAGATACTTCTGCTGCAGGGCGGTCAAGCGATCGAATCGAACACGAAAGAAATTCGCATCGAGATGCTCGACGACGGCAGGGCTCACCTGCTCGACATCCACGCGCCGAATCCGTCCCGCGGGAGCGATATTCCAGACGTGGAATCCCCATTCCTGAAGAAAGTACGGATAACACTCGGTCACGCGCAAGATCGCCTCAACCGCGTCCTGTTCGAAGACGACACCCAGGTGCCGAGCCGGGTGCACAAGCGCGTCTTGAGCCGCCGCGGGATCGAGAGGACCCATTTCCGGGTACGTGAAGAGGCGCTCCGCGTACGACTTGGCATTACCGGCGAGTGCGGCGAGCTGCGGAAGACCCGCGCCAATCAGCAGAAACGGCAGGTTTCGCTGCGCCACCTCGTGGCACGCAACAATGAGCGCGGCAAGTTCCATTTTCGAGAGATACTGTAGCTCGTCGATGAAGAGGCAGATCGCCGACTTGCGTTCCTCGGCGGCGACCGCGACAGCTTCAATCAGATCTGGCAAGTCCTGCTCGAGCTGACCGGTATCGGCGTACCCCGGAGTGGGCTCGATGCCGAAATCGACCTCGCCGATCTTGACCTTAAAGACGCTGACGAAATTGCGCAACGCCGAGGCGGCCTCGCGCATGCGGTGCGTGGCGGCCGCCTGTAGATCGAGTGCGTAGAGAATTCGGCGTAATTCGGGCGCGAGCAGTTGCGGGAGCGCCCCGCCCTCGGGCGCTTCGACCTTCGTGGTCTGAAGACCTTTATCCGCCGCAGTGCGCCACAGTCGGTTCAAGACAACCGTCTTGCCGACTCCACGTAGCCCGAGAAGCATCATGCCCTTGACAGGCCGATGAGCGAGCAGCCGGTCCATGTCGGTAGAAGCGTCTTCGATCAGGCGGTCGCGGCCGGCAAGCTCAGGGGGCTGAAGTCCTGCCCCCGGCGCGTACGGATTGTTTCGACGGTCCATAGTTAAATTACTACAATTACGGAGATGTCCGTTAACGTCAGTAATTCTACTACTATGCGCCGGTTCGCGTCCGACGAGATCGAGGCTGTGCAGCGTGAACCGTACCGCCCACGCGAGCATCTCGAGGATGCGCTCGCCGGGATGCCAGCCGGTGACGATATGCTCAAGGTGGGACGGCTTGGGAGCAGGGCGCGCCAGGCGCCGCCCCAGGCGCCCGCCTTACGGATCACTTTCCGTGCCACTCAAGACCCCGGCGAGAAGGCGGTCAGCGGGGTCAGATCCCTGGGCAGGTCGCTTCCACGTGCGCTGCTCGACCAGTCGCGGCATCCTGGCGAGCGCGCCCACCGGCTCGATCCCCATCGCCGAGAGTGTGCCGATAAGATCCTCCAGCATCTCCTCGCGGCGCAGGGTCCACGTCGAGGCGAAGCAGCGCCAGAATGTCCACCCCGCGCGTTCGAGCACCCGCTGCCGTCGGGTATCCTCCTCCCACCGCTCCGGGCCGTGGAACTCGTCCCCGTCGCACTCGATGGCGAGCCGGCGGTCATCCTCGCCCTCCACCACCATGTCCAATCGATACGCCCCGGTCTTCACCTGCGGGATCACCCGATAGCCGCGCGACGCCAGCGCCTGGAAGACCTCGCGCTCGAAGCCGGACTCGCACCGCTCGACCAGATTCTCGGTCTCCTCCCGATCGGCGATGAGCGGCGTGCGAAAATGCTCGAGCAGCGAGCGACGCAGATCGTTTTCCGAGATCTCGCCCAATTCCACCGAGCGGACCAGGTACATCCGATCCCGTGCGCGACTCGCCGCCACGTTGAATCGCTGCTCGAACATGCTTCCGGAGAGAGCCTTGCAGTTGTCCCGGTCGACGACCAGCGACAGAAACATCACGTCCCGCTCACTGCCCTGAAACGTCCTCGCGTCACCGCATTCAAAATGACGCCGGTGAAGCTCGGCGGCATCGCACTTCGCGCGCACGACCCCGTCGATCCGCTTGGCTTGCTCGATACCGAGCAGGGAAACCACCCCGAGCGAGCGACCCTTGAAGCGCTCATCGGCAAGGATGGCCTCGATTTCCGCCGCGATGGCCTCGGCCTCCGCCGTATTGTAGTCCTGCTGACCCCGGATGCCGTCGGGTACGTAGATGTCCACCAAGGGCGGATCCAGTCTTTCCGAGGCCCGCGGAATGCGCAGCGGCACGATATGACCGTGATAGAACTGACTGTTCGAATACGCGATGATCGGCGGGACGCAGCGAAAATGCTCCTTCAGCATGATCTGCTCGCCGGCGTACACGCGCGCGGCCAGATCGTACAGCGACTTCTCCGGGGTCATGTCCGCCCGGTAGGGCTGATCGGCGAGGAACCGATCGAGCAGAGCCTGGATGTGCTGGCTGTGGATGAATCCCGCATCCGGTGAGACCTGCTTGTCATCCCCCACCACCAGAATCTTCTTGCCACGCAGGATCGCCGGCAGCGCCGAGAGATCGGACTGGCTCGCCTCATCGACAATCACCAGATCGAACACCCCGAGCCGCGCCGGCATGCTCTCCGAGACCTTGTAGTGGCTCATGATCCAGCACGGGATCGCGCCCGCCGCCTCTTGCATAGCGTTCTGCGCGTCCCGGCGATACCGGATCGCGTTCGGACCGGTGCCCTTGCCGATGCGACGGACCGCGGTGGCGTAGCCCGCCAGCGCCTGCATCACCTTGTGACTCGCGGATCGCTTGGTGGCCAACCAGGCCGCGTTGGCCACGATCTCTCGGTAGAGCTTCTCCAAGGCGCGCTCGTAGCGCGTCCGCTCCTCGCTCAGTTGGCGCAGCTCCTCGGCCCCCTCGATGCTCTCGAGATACCCTTTCAAGCGGGCCCAGTGCCACGCGTCCTTCCAGTTGACCGGAAACACCGCATCGTCGCCTGAGGTTCCGACCCGGATCGACCGCAGCCGCTCGGCGAACCGCGGCGCGCCGGCGGCCTCGATCCGATGCGTAAAATCCCGAACCGCGAGCAATTCGGATGACAGGGCGACGATCCGCCGCAACTCGGCCATCAGCTGCGTGTACCGCTGGCCCACAGCGTCCCCGGAGGCCTGCTCGCGACCGAGGTCACTCACGAATTCCCGCAGTCGGTCGACGACCTCCCCCGTGCCGCCCTGAAGCTTTTCCGCGAGCGTGGAGACCATGACGGTGCTGCGGGCGAGCTCGAGAGACTGCAGGTGATCGGCGAGACAATCCCGAACCTGCGCCAGATCGGCGCTGGAACCAAGCACCTTCCCGATCGGCGGAGATTCAAACACCATCACCGCCTGATCGCACAACTGTGGATCGACGTCCGTCGCAAACCGATAAGCCGCTTGCACCGCATCGCCCAGCGCCTCGAGCTCCCGCAACGCGCTTGGACTTGCGCTGATGGACGGAATGTCGAGAGCCGCGGCACACACATTCCAACGCGTCGCGAAGATCCGCAGTTCGAGGTGAAGGTCGAACCACTTCTCCACCGTGCGCCACTCCTCGGTCGATCGCGGCGAGACGCCGGCGACACGGATGGACGGAACGTACTCCTTGGCTCGGCCGGAACTCAGCGTCACCAGCCCAAACGGCTTGCCCGTCTCGGCCGCTCGACGCACCGCCTCGAGCGTTTTCTCGCAGCCGAGGGCCTCATCGGGAACTTCGACGGGATTGCGGAGGAAGCGGGCCCGGGCCTCACGCAGTCGCTCGATTTCAGCCAACAGCGCCTGCAGGGCCTCGCGCTCGGCTTTCCAGGCGGCATCACGCAACTTCCGCCGCAGCTCGAGGCCCCACGGCGCGGCGCGGGTCTCAAGGTTCTCAAGACCCGCCATTGCGCTCGCGATGAGCTCGTGCAGCGTGCGCGCCGCCGTAAGGACTTCGGTTGTGCGGCTCTTCAGGGCCGAAAGCATCCCCGAATGCTCCCGCCGCCGAAGCTCCTGAAGACGGCACAGCGTCTGGTGAAGATCCGCGATCTGATCGTCGGGTGGAAGATCGCCCGGATTCGGCAGCTCGGCCCGCACGTAGCACAGGTCATCACCGAGCCTGCGCCGCGCCTCCCGCAACGTCCTCTCCTCCTCGAGCGACAGCGGCGGCGCGTGCTCCGGGCCCGCGGAAACCGAATCGTCGAACCAGGCGAAGTCGCGTTGTCCCTGCACCACCAGCCGCGCGGCGGTCTGCGGTCGGATGCGCTGGCCATCGAGCTCGACTTCGGAGAGTTGCGCCGCGGCGATCTCATCAACGCGCCGGTCGATCCGGTGAAGCGCGGCGTGTGCGCGCTCGATCTCGTCTCGCAGCCTACGGATGGTGCGCTCCACCACCGGGGGGTTCAGCTGCGAGACCCGCTGCTGGATCGCTTCGATCGAGCCCTGAAACTGCCTCAGCCCCTGGCGATCGCCGGCAAGCAGCGCCACGGCAAGCGGCCGGACCTCCTCGGGGAGCTTGCCCTGCAGCACCGCAAGCGCGGTCTCCCCCTTCGAGGTCACGAGCACCCGACGCCCGGTGGCGAGGTAATGGCAGATGATGTTCGCGATCGTGTGGGTCTTGCCCGTCCCCGGAGGCCCTTGCACCGAAACACCGGCCGAAACCTCGAGCCGCTCGATGACGGTCTCCTGTTCCTCGTTGTAGGGCAACGGGAAATACAGCTCCCGGCACGCCCCGCTCGCATCGCTGCGGCTGGAAATGCCGCGGAACACGATCCGCTCGGGGGGCACGGCGCTGTCGGAGGGCTCGAGCACCAACGCCGCCGAGCCCGCCGGCAGCGACGGGCTTTCCGCGATCGCCTGTCTCAGGCGGGCGAGATCCTCCAGCAACACATTGCGCGTGCGGGGCCGGGAGAAGATGACCCAGGCGTCCGTGACGATGAGATGGGGCCCGGCGGGCGGTACTGATTCATTCCGCGCCAGAACCTCGAGGAACCGCCCTTCGCTGTCGAGATTCGTGGCGACAAGCTTTGCGATGTCGGTGAAACTCCCGGGATCGAACGGCGTGACTTGGCGCGCATCGTCTCGGCGCAGCTGCTCGCGCGCTGAGCGGTCCACGTCCGCGGCGCCCTGAATCTCGCATTTGATCAGCGCGTCCATCTCGACCCGCGTACTCACGGTCCGCGGGCGCACTTCGAGCGCCATCGACCGCTCGTCGATCGAAAGTTCAAGCGCATGCGTCAGGAGGGGGTAAACGTAATCGAGCCGTCCCTTCTCATCGCGCAGCTGCCAGCAGAGCACCGCGATTCCGCACACGAGCTCGATGGGGCGCGCGGTTTCCGCAGCTTCCAGCGTGTGCTTGAGCGCAAACAGATCCCCGTAGAGCTGGATCGTGCGCCGACGCGGCCGCTCACTTTCCGCCCAGCTCAACCAGAGCAACCGATAGCTCTCGAGGGCCTGTTCCACCTGTGCGCGCGAACGCTCCTCGAGCTGCTGCCGCGCCGCCTCGGGCAATCCCGCGCCGACGCGCGTCAATTTCGCCGTGAACGCGGCCTCATCAATCCGCGGCGCCGCGTCATCCGGGTCCGATGACCCTCGAATCATGCCCTGATGGGCCTCCCCGATCGTCGGGGGCGGCGTGGCCTCGAGCCGCTCGACCCGCAGCCACACATGATCGCCTTCCGCCTTCAGGTCCTGCCTCACACCCGGAAGACCCGAGAGATCCCTGGGCCGAAGGACGAACGATCCGGCGGACTCGATCCGGAAGGCGCGCGGATCGGCGTCGCGGAGCTGTTCGGCGATGTAATGAAGCAGCCCCTTCAGCCGCTGATGCGCCACAGGATCCACGCAGCCCGAATCTTCGCCGGATCGCGCCCCCTCCGACTGTTCGGGCAATGGGTCCCGTGGCGAATCCGCTGTTGGATCCGTGTCAGTGGACGCTGGCATGACGACCCCTCGTGAGCGACCTCTCATTGTTCTGGGAGCACCGGTGGCGCGTCCAGTCCCTACCTGGGCACTCGCGATCCGCCGGCAAATCTAACGCCGTGCCGGCCGAGCCACGCGATGCACACCACCCGACCCTGAACGGTGAGTCTCCTCCCTTCACGGACCGATCTGTGCCCCTACCCACGTCCGCGAACGACCGCGCGGGCCACGGCACCCCTTACACCCCCGAGCGTCGGGGGTGGGAACGCAACCAAGCCTTCAGCGCCTCATTCATGCGCGTCTGCCAGCCCGGTCCTTCCGCGCGGAATTGCGCCAGCACGTCCTTATCGACGCGCAGCGCAATCTGCTCTTTCGCACCCGAGCCGGCCGGCCGCCCACGCTTGCGCCGGTATGCACTCACCGCGCCGATCAGCTCACGCGCCGTTGCCGGGCGGTCCTCCGCCGGCTCCTCATCCCACGCGTAGCCGGCTTTACGGTCGGCCCGCTTCACGGCCTTCAACACATCGGCCCTAGTCATTTTCGAAGTCGTGTTCGAGCCGCTCATAGTACACCTCATGCGCCTCCTCACTGGCGTGACGGAAGCTGACGATCCGCACTGTGTCACCGTCTTTGACCATGGTGATGAGCACCGCCAAATGTCTCGAGGATATAGGCGATCGCGAAAATCCACTCTTGCCCATTGCGAATGACCGGGACGTCCGAGGGGAACTGCGATTCCAACACCTTGCCGACATCCCTGAAGTTCACGCCATGCGTGACCAAGTGCGCGCGTCGCAGGATTTCGTCCCAGATCACGTCCGCCTGATTTAGTGTATATGCGTTTGTTTCGAGGAACCCGCGGTCACGCGGGCGAGTGAGCGGAGCGCGATTTCTTGATCCTGCTGTTTTTACAAATGCGCTTGGGGGATTGATATAGGGAATTATAGGAACTAGAGGAGAATTCGTAATCCATTGTATGAAAAAGAATTATTGGTGATTTTCCGGAGAGTTGCGACGCTCTCTCGGCAGAACCGCCACGCTGCCGTGACAGCCAGGCTACGCATCGGTGGAAGAGATGCAACGGCCCGGCGGTTCCCCCGCGCGCCTGCGAAAACAGAGTCTGGGCCGAAAGTCTTTGCCGATCAAAGACTTGCCGATCAGCCGGTAGAGATGCAACGCCCCTCGTCTCCTCTCCTCCAACCCACTGTTTTTTCGAGAAATCCCGCTAAAATTCTGGGTAAATCATCATGCGCGGCGGTAGCGATGCGACGGCCTGCCGGAAAGCGGGATCAACTTTCGCCTGGAGCCGAAAGGGATGATCGGCGGCATATCGACAGGGAATACGGGTGGAGGAACCGACCGCGGCAGGCCGCCCGCACCCCAAGGTTCACGGTATGCCGAGCGCGTCTCTCGGAATGTGCTGCGGCGAGGGCAGGAGAATGACACCGGCGTCGGTGAGCTTCAGCCGCGCCTCGGGGTAGACTTCCTGGACTCGCTTCACCGAGTCGCCGAAGAACCGGCGGAACTTGCGCAGTTCCCGATACCCATGCCCGAACTGACCCGAGAGCTGCGCCCAGGTCACCGTGCTCGGCCGGCCGAGATGAAACAGTCGATGCACCAGCCAGGCGTACACGTCGAGATCCATCGGGCTCTTGCGCAGCTGCTTCAGCGCCCTCGTCGAGAGCGGCGCGGAGCGCTCGAGGATCGAGTCATAGAGCACCGGCGAGAGCACGAGGCTGCTGCCCTGCCCGATCGCGGTGACCTCGTCCCACCAGAGCCGCGCTTCCTCCACGAACAGCGCCTGACGAATATGCAGGCCGGTGCGTCCGGAAGCATCCGTGATGTTCTCGTCGATCGAGATCGCGCAATGCACGAGGCGCAGCAATTGGTTCGCATACACCCTGAGCGATCCGCGCTCACCCCGAGTGATCGGCACATCGAGCCTACGCAGGAACTCGTGCACGCTTTCCCCGAGAAAGATCTCCGGTGAGTGCGTGCGCTTGGCCTCCGAGGCGCAGTAGATCGTGAGCAGCCGCGCCGGCACCCCATACGGCAGCCCCGTATCCGGGCGCGCGGTCGAGAGCGTCAGCTCCAGCCACCCGTTGCGGCGCGTGAACTGCGTGAGCGCGCCGGGGTCAGCGTGCGGGAACGAACACTGGATCAGCGGGACATACTGGAATGAAATCCCGTCACTCAACGCCGAGCCAGCGAGCTCGGCGGGTGCTGACGTCGGCACCGGTGTTGGTATCGAAGTCCTCGGTGGTGTGACCGCGGGCGCCGAGGTCGCGATGGCGTTGCGCGTGACACGCTCGGCGAGGACACTGGCGGGAACCGCCGGCATGGCCCCCTGCTCTGCCGCCGCGGAACCCACTGTCGCCGACGATGCGTGCGCCGTGACCGGTTGGCCCGCCCCGCGCCGGCGGCGCAATTCTCGCGACACCGGGACTTCAAAAGCCGCGGCGGAAACCGAGGGAAACCGCGCTCGAACCCACTCCACCGGAAACCGGGCGGCGAGCAGCTGGCGCACGGTGAGCTCGGGCGATACGCCGACCTCGCCGAGCAGCCGCACATGCCGCTCAAACCGCGCCGTTTCCGAGACCGTCTGCGTGTCCTCGCCCATTCTCCTCCGCCGTCGCCCCCAATCGTGATTCTATGATGGTCCTGCGCACGGATTTCTGCTAGTTTTCGTGCAATATCCGTGTGCAGCACGTTCCTTAGGAACTCAGTGTGCCAGCGATCACCGCCCTCGACAAGCTCCAGACCATCCTCGCCGCGAGCGAAAGCTTCCTGCAGAAGATGCACGAACTCGGCGCCGAGCCGCATCAGCGCAAGACCTTCCAACGCCTCTTCAGCCCCGGCGAAGCCGCCGAGATGGTCGGCCGCGACCGCACCACCCTCGCCCGCGCCGAGTCCGAGATCGGCATGGCGGCACCGGCCCGCAATCCCGGCAATAACCGCCGCGTGGGCTACACGCTCGAGCAAGTCCAGGCCTTCCGGACCCACTTCGGAACCCTCCCCTGGCGCGATCCGGCCACCGACGCCCCGCTCGTGCTCGCCTGCCAGAACTTCAAGGGCGGCGTCGGCAAGTCCACCACCTGCGTGAACCTCGCCCATTACCTGGCTCTGAAGGGCTATCGCGTACTCGTCGTCGATACCGACAGCCAAGCTACTACCACCTCCATGTTCGGCTATGTACCGGACGCCGAGATCACCGCCGACGACACCATCTTGCCCTACCTCGCGAGCGAGCAACCCAGCCTCGCCTACGCCGTGCGCAAGACCTACTTCCCCGGGATCGATCTGATCCCGGCCTGCCTCGCCCTCTACGAGGCCGAGATCGCCATCGTTATGCGCGTCGGCGCCCAGGCCAGCCGCGAGCAGCGCATCGCCTTTTTCAGCGAGCTGCGCTACGGCATCGAGACCGTTGCCCAGAACTACGATCTGATCCTGATCGACAGCCCGCCCGCCCTCGGCATGATCTCGATCAACGTCCTCCTTGCCGCCGATGCCCTCGTCGTGCCCTCCGCCGCCCGTATGTTCGACTTCTCGAGCACCGTGCAATTCTTCCGCATGGTGCACGCCTACATCGGGCAGCTCGACCCCACCAAGACCTACCGCTGGATCTCGGTGCTTACCTCGCTCTTCGACCGGCGCTATGAGAGTCAGAAGCAGTTCTTCGAGGTCATGCGCGCCTGTTTCGGCGACTCGGTGTTCCAGCGCGTGTTCTTCCACTCGAGCGCCGTGATCAACGCCGCCGCCCAGTTCACCACCCCGTACGAACAGCCCAAGCCCGATCGCGCCGTGCTCAAGATGATGGACAACGTCTTCGAGGAGATCGAGCTTGCGGTGCTGCGCGAGTGGCCCTCCAAGGCGGCCGAACTCACCCAGAGGGCCATCGCGTGAGGATGGGCGAAAGGCCGGAGCAGGGCAGGGATGTTTCGTCTCGAAACATACGTAACCAATTGATCAAAGAGACAAATATGGCATTTCAGGTAGCGTACAGAGGAGCCCTCGACCATGGCCAGTAAGCTCTTCGGCGGCACCAATCTGAGCGACATCGCCCGCTCGCTCAAAGAGCATCCCCAACCCACGCCCTTTGACAAATCCGCCGTGCGACCCATCCTGCCCGCCGCCGAGATGGCCATCACCGGCCGTACGCTCCCGGCGCTCGAGCGCGAGAACATCTTCTCCGTCGATCCCAGGCGCGTGCGTCCCTGGCAATTCCACAACCGCGCCGACAGCTGGTACACGCGCGAGCGCTGCCAGGATCTCATCGACTCCATCGCCCGGGACGAGCAGCAGGTGCCCGCCGTCGCCCGCAAGGTCACCGGTGATCCCGACCACGACTACGAGCTCATCTACGGCATGCGCCGCCGCTACGCCTGCGAGGTGCTCGGCAAGAAACTGAAGATCCGCGTCATCGACGCCGACGACACCCGCGCCGCCGTCCTGATGCACATCGAGAACGCCGACCGCCAGGACATCACCCCCATGGAGCGTGCATTGTCCTTTCAGACCCAGATCGAGGCCAAGGTCTTCGCCACCCAGGAAGCCCTCAGCGAGGCGATCGGCCTGAGCAAGGGGCAGGTGGCCAAGATGCTCAAAGCGGCCCACCTGGTGCGCCACACGCCGATTGGCGCGCTGTTCCCGGACAAGAGCGCGGTACCCATCGAGCAGAGCTACAAACTCGCCACGCTCATGGACCGCCCCGGCGCCAAGGAGGTCGTCCTCAAGGCCGCCCAGAACTTGAGGAAGGGGGACAAAGAACGCGAGCCCGGCGCCATCCTCAAAGTCCTCATCGAGAGCCTCGACCGCTCGAAGAAGTTCGAGCCCGTCCAGAAGCACTACAACGTCGGCACCTCCCGCCGCGTCGTCGTCACCCGCAATGCGCGGGGCAAAGTGACCCTGGCCTTCCCACAGGGTTTGAAGGGTCTCGACAGGGACGAGGTCCTGGCCGCCGTCGAGCAGATCGTGAAGGATCTGGGGTAGGGCGGTAGGGCACCACGGTGTTCCCCATTGTGCAGGTCGACCCCACGTCAAACCTGGGTGACGAGCAGCTCGGCAGCAAGCGCAAGTTCTGGTACGACGACGACCACGGCAAACGGTGGCTGTTCAAATATGCGCGGGAGATCACCCCCGGCGGGGAGCTCACCGGCGAGGACTGGGCGGAGAAGCTCGGTGCGGAAATTGCCGTCGTACTCGAGATTCCAGCGGCCGCGGTCGAGTTGGCGGAGTGCCGGGGCGGGAAAGGCTCCTCATCGAGACGGTTTCTCGGGGCCGAGAACGAGAGCTTGGTGCATGGCAACGAGGTGTTGGCTGGAGTGCTCGTGGGCTACGACCGGAACAAGAAATTGCACCAGCAGGATCACACCCTGGGCAATATCGTATTGGCGGTGCACAGACTGCTGGATCCTCTCGAACCGCTTTGCACGAGTATCCTGGCGCGTCTCGCGGAGTACCTCGTGCTCGATGCGCTCATCGGCAACACGGACCGTCACCATGAGAACTGGGGAGTCATCCTGACAATTGATGACGTTGCAGCGGCGGCGCCCCCCATCAAAGCCGCGCCGTCGTTCGATCACGCCTCCTCGCTCGGACGAGAGCTCCCGGATGCGAAGCGCAGGCAAATTTTGGAGCAAAGGGGCATGGAGTCGTATCTACGCAAGGGGCATGGCGGAATCTTCATTCAGAATTCCGATAAACGGGGCGCGAACCCAATGGAACTGGTAAAATATGCAGTTCGGGAATACCCTGAGTTCTTTCGCCCGGCCCTGGCGAAAGTGGCTGGAGTTCAAATCGAGAAGCTGTGCGCGTTGGTTGATGCGGTACCTTCGGCCCGCATGACGGACGTGAGTCGCCAGTTCGCGCAGGAGTTTCTGCGATGCAGCCATCAAATGCTCACCCAACTATGAAATCGCTCTACCTTGCCTGGCAGGCGCCTCGGCAGCGCTCGTGGTTCCCCATTGGGCGACTCGATGCCGACACGCATGCGCACCGGTATGTCTTCAACTACACCAAAGGAGCGCTGCACGCGCAGCAGGAAGGCGGATTTCAGGCGCTGCCCGCATTTCCGGACCTGCAGCGGTCCTACGAATCCGCCGAGCTGTTCCCGCTGTTCCAGAACCGGGTGCTCGATCGCAGCCGGAAGGACTTCGCGGAGTATCTGCAGTCGCTCGGCCTCACCGAGCCCGATCCGATCGAGATCCTCGCCCTGACGGGCGGCGAGCGCGAGACCGACAATCTCGAGGTATTCCCGAGAATTCAGAAGCAGCCGGATGGCCGCTTCAAGTGCCGCTTCTTCGTCCACGGCTTGCGCTACATCCCAAAGTCCGCCGCGGAGCGCGGTCTTCAGCTGCAAGTGGGCGAACGCCTCGGCGTGT
>JAJZZR010000069.1 GCA_021797465.1 Pseudomonadota bacterium
ATCAACCCGTACGTCACCGCATAGCCCACTCGTTTTTCAACAGAGCCACACAATTCGTCCCCGGCGGCCGCGTCCGCGAAGTTCCGGAGGAACGTACGCGTATGCGAGACCAACACGTTGCCCGCGCGGTGATAATCGATGAAGGCCTTTGTGCCCGTCACGTCGAGCTCGAAACGCCGCCGCTCCCGGTCGTCGCTCACCGCGCTCGCCGTGTCCGCTGCCGACGCTTCATCGTGTCTGCAGGCCATGGCGGCCGCACTATTCCTTGGTCTTCAAGCCGGCCTGGTTCGCCTCGATGAACGCCTTGATGTCCTCGGCGGCGGCCAGCAGCCGCAACCACTGCTCCTTGTACAGCGTGACCGGGAACCGTCCCATGCCGTAGACGGACAAGGCGCCCTTCTCGCTGACTTTCATCGCGAGCTTGCCGCGTCCCGATTGCTTCAGACGCTCGTTTTCGGCGCGCAGTCTCTCCAGTTCTGTCTGCAGGTCTTCGGTCATGCAAAGTATCCCGTGGGGCGCATTCAAGAGCGCAGTATACCGCTCGCGGCCGGCCGCATCAGCCGCGCGACGCAAGAGCCCGGGACGCAAGAGCCCGGGACGCTGAACGGCGGGCCGTCGGCCAGACACCGAGGCCGGTCGGCGCAGAGCGGCCTCGCCACCGGTTGGCGGCGCGGCAGACCGGCCGCAATTTTAGAGCGATCCGCGCCGAAACCCGCCCTCAGGCGAGCTTGCGCGCGAACAGCGCCTCCATGCGATCTCGGACCTTTTCCGCCGCGGCCTCTTGATAGACATCCCTGCGGCTCTGCATCGTATAACCGTGACGCGCGCCCGGATGCCATTCGAGCTGATACGCGACGTTGTGCGCCTTCAGCGCCTTCTCGAGCTCCGCCATCTGCTCGGGGGTTGCCGATGGGTCTTGATCGGCGATGCCGAAGTAGAGTTCGGCTTTCACCCGATCGAGGTGGCGATGCGGCGAGTTCGGCTCGCCGCTCACCAGGCCGCCCGGATGGAGCGACGCGGCCGCAGCCACCCGCTCGCCCAGAGCCTGGCACAGCACCAGAGTCAGCCGGCCACCCATGCAGAAGCCGTACAGTCCGATCCTGCCGGTCGCGGCCGCCGCGTCGCCCGCTGCGAGCGCGAGCGTAGCTTCGGCATCGCGTGTGACGAGCGTATCGGTCAATGCCGACATCGCGGCCATGATCTGCTGCCGGCCGTTTGGATCCGAAAAGTCGAGGGGACCTTTGAGGCCGGCGCGATAGAAAAGGTCCGGCGCCAGGACATAGTAGCCCCAGCGAGCGGTGCGGCGCGCATGCTCACGCAGTTCCTCGCGCATGCCAAGGGCATCCATGAATTGGATGACGATGGGAAACGGGCCCTCGCCATCGGGACGGGCAATGAAAACCTCCATGGCGCCGTCCGAGGTTTGAATCTTCTCGGTTCGCTCTGTCATTGAGATGCCTCCTCGCCGCATAAACAGCTCGCGAGTTTGCACGCATCGGTGCCGATTTGGAATAGCGCGTCTTCGGCGGCAACACACCGTGCCGAAGCGCGAAGCCTCGATCCATTCGCGCGCAGTCCAGTTGGTTTGACACCCGGCTGCGGCGCGTATGGGTGTCGGCGAGAAATCAGACAGGGACTCTGCGGTCCGGCGCACGCCGCGCCTGGCACACCCGCGGCGCGCGGCGGCCGGTGCTCGAGCTTTCCGTAGTATCACGCGCTCGCTCTGCTGCTCGCCGCGGATCGTGAGAACGCCGTTGTGCTGGAGAACCTCGACGTCCTCCTCCGCTATTCCGGGACGCTCGGCGTCGACCTTTCAGGCGCCACCTTGTCGGACCCCGGGGGAGCGAGACGGGAGGCGGCTTCGGCACGGAGATGTCCCCATGCGTTCCCTCTGGCGGTCTCACAAGAAGTGGGATGGTCAAAAAAATATAATGAAATCAATGGCGTCGACGCCACAGATCGCCACTCGCGCTCGTGCGATCAGTCACACTACGCGACTAAGCTCCGCAATTCCGACCAAAAATCGAAAGGTCGAAATAACGTCCAAAAGTGCCGGTCCTCCGGCATCAGTTCCTTCGCGAAGCCGGTGGATGCTTGATCAGGTCATTGCGCACATCACCGCATGGCAGCAGATCCTCGCCTCTGTCGCAACGTCATACCCAATGGTCCGTCGGCACGAAACAGGTCTTCAATCTGTGAATATGGGACGCTCACATCCACAGCGCCGATAGACGCGCTGAAGTCCACGTCAAGCTTGTGAGCTTCAAAGACGTAGATTGGTCCGCTCTCAACAGTGTTCCACATACCCTTCGGCCACTGCTTATTGAAATCAGCGTCAACAATGGCGTCGAGGCGCTGATGCCAATCGATCTTTGCTGCGAATACGCTCGCCAGCGGAACGATGCCATCCGTGCGCAGATCAATGAGATAGCTCGCACCGGAGCGCATCTCCTGCGCACCCCCCGTATAACGCGAGATGAACAGCAGAATATCCAGCAGGTATGGCCCCGGTCGATACAAGTCGAATGACTGGTAGTACTCAAACCCCGGAGGATAGAACTCCCCATGGGGCGGAGCAGTGTTGAATAATCCGGCAGCCTCCATATTCAGTGCTTCAACACGACGTGCGGCCGACTTCGCGAAGAATCGATTTGTGGAGACCGAATCCGCTTCCTGACTATCGAATTGTGGATAGTGCGCCACATCACGCGCATCCCCATATCGAAATTTCTTATGCTGAATGATCGCGTAGTCACCGACGAACGGCCATGGCCCCATCGGGCGTTGACGTTCAAGCTCCTGCAAACGTCGAAGCCGCGCCACATACGAATTTAACACGTTCGGCGAGCCGCGATATTCCTGTTGTCGATAGGCAACCCATCGGGCTTCGTCCGCAACCAATTCTACGCGCGCCGGTCCTCTCAATTGCGCGAGCAACAGATGATAGAGGTGATCTATGTTGTGCTTTAACTGCGGGATAGTCGGTATTTTCCAGCCTTTAGCCGATGCGTGAGTCACACCCGACGTTAAGACCATGGCGCAACTGAGTGCAGCCAGTATTCGAATCGGACCGCGGGCCGAGCACGATCTGTGGGTCATGGAATTCCGGACGGGCAAGCCCTTTCTGCAGTACTTCTACCATGTGCTGGGTCTATCATTCAATAGACAAGGAGTAACGGACCGGACAAGCCAGCCCCTGTGTACAACAGCGCTATCCATGACCTCATGAGTTACTCCGCCTGATGGTGTCCTGCGAGAATTTTCAGGCGCGGGAGACCCCGGGGCAGATTGCCCGCTGCAGATTGCTCCGAACCGTCGCAGGGTCGTCCCGATCTGCCAACAGGGGAAGTTCCGCGAGCAACCGAACCGTCACGATCGTCCGCCCCAATGGCTTCCTGCCATACTCACTTCCTGGGCCTGCCAGACCCAATTACGTCGAGAAGTGATCGTCCTCGGCTTTCGGAATTGCGGGGATCCGACAGTGAGCCAGCCCTCGCTCCAGACTCACAGATGTGGTTCTCCTTGCCAAGTTTGCCTCTGCGTCCTCTTTTCGCATCGAAGTGCAGCGCTCGCGCTGTCCTATTTAGCGCCAATGGGGCGGGAGATTTCCCCAGTTCGTTCACGGAATTTTCAGTCATTGAGCGTGCCGGCATCAAATCGAGGAAGGCTCTAGACAATATGGCCTGACGTGCAAAGCCGAAGGTCAGGCTGGATGTTAAGGATTGAGGAGAAGGGGTCTGCCTCCGGTGTATCGTGGGTTGCACCCCGTGAGGTGCCTATC
>JAJZZR010000381.1 GCA_021797465.1 Pseudomonadota bacterium
ACAGCAGCAGCAGCAATGCCGCGCAGGTGTCGAGCAGCTGTTGTCCCAAGGGAAGGGGTGACATCGCGCTCAGGTCCCGAGCAGCACGTGCACCAGGAGCCCGAGCACGGCGAACAGGAACGCCGTGGCGAGGAACTCCGGTATCCGCATGACCCGCATCTTGGCCGACAGCGTCTCGATCAACGCCAGTCCCGCGCCGGCGACCGCGAGCTTGATTGCGAGCGCGGGGATCGCCACGGCAAGACCCATCGGCCCGATGTGTCCCGTCGCCACGCCCCAGGGCAGAAACAGCGCGAAGCCGATGCAGACGTAGTTGAACAGCTTCAGTTGCGCGGCCCACTCCATCAACGCCAGGTGGCGGGCCGAGTACTCCAGCACCATGGCCTCGTGGATCATGGTGAGTTCGAGGTGGGTGGCGGGATTGTCGACCGGAATGCGCGCGTTTTCCGCCAGCAGCACCAGAATGAACGCCACCGCGCTGAAGGCCAGCCCGGGCGACAGACCCAGGCGCCCGGAGGCGAGGTGGTCGGTGATCACCGGCAGCGCCGTGCTCGAGGAGATCTGCGAGGCGACGAAGATCACCATCAACAGCGCCGGCTCGGCGAGAAAACCGACCATCATCTCGCGGCGCGCGCCCAGCGTGCCGAACGCGGTGCCGACATCCATCGCCGCCAGCGTCATGAACATGCGTGCCGCCGCGAACAGCCCGACCAGCGCGATCGCATCCGCCGACCCGACCAGCGGCAGCCGCGTTCCCATCGACGGAATGATGCCCGCGGCGAGCACCATGGTGCCGAAGACTACATACGGGGCGATCCGGAACAGCGGCGAGGCGTTCTCGGCGATCACCGCCTCCTTGTGAAAGAGCTTGTGCAGATTCCGGTAGGGCAACCACAGGCTTGGCGCGCGCCGGTTCTGCAACCAGGCGCGGCATTGGTTCAGCCAGCCGAGAAAGACCGGCGCGGCCGCAACCGCCGCCACGACCTCGAGCACCTGGGTGATCCAGTCGATTGCGCTCATTTCACCAGAGCCACCGCCAGCAGCACGAGCAGAGTTACGAAGCTGTACAGCAGGTACACGGAGATGCGTCCCTGCTGCAGGCGCGCGGCGGTGCTGGCCAGCCGCTCGACGGCGCCGACAATCGGCTCATACGCCAGCCGCCAGATCCGCTCCCGCACGGTGATGCGATAGCGCGGCGCGCGATCGGTCGGCTCGGGGAGCTCGCGCTCGATCTCGAAGAACGGCTGAAACAGATGGCGGATGGGCTGGCCGAAGCCCTCGGCGGTGTCTTGCATGCGTGCCGTGAGGCCGCCTGCACCGCAATCCCAGGCCGGTCCCCGCCGCACGCGCTGGCGGTAGGTCAGGCGTACGGCGAGGACGGTCATGAGCACCACGGCCAGGGTGGCCATCAAAAACACCAGCGGCTCATAGGAGACGTGCCGGCCGGGCACGGGCGCGAGCAGCCACCAGTGGGAGGAGGCCTGCGGAACGGTCGCCCCGACCAGCTGGTGCGTGACCGCCCCGAGCGCCCGGATCACCTGCAGCGGGAACAGACCGAGCGCCACGCACCCGAGCGCGAGCCATGTCAGCCCGATCCGCTCGAGCCAACCGCAGTCGTGAGCGCGGGCCAGAGCGGCTTCGCGCGGCTGACCGAGAAAGATCACTCCATAGAACTTCACCATGACATAGCCGGCGAGCGCGGCCCCGAGCACGACCAGCGCCATGCCCATGGGAATCAGTAGATTCACGAACGCGTGCGGCAGATGCCCGGTGAACAGAAACGCCTGCAGCAGCAGCCACTCCGACACGAAACCGTTCAGCGGCGGCAGCCCCGCGATCGCCAGCACCCCGATGAGCGTCAGCCAGGCCACCCAAGGCATGCGGTGGATCAATCCTCCGAGACGTCCGAGGTTGCGCTCACCGGTGGCGTGCAGCACCGCGCCCGTGCCGAGAAACAGCAGGCTCTTCATGAACGCATGGTTGAGGCAGTGATAGAGCGTGGCGAGCAGCGCCAGCGCCGCCAGCACCTCGAGCCCCGAGCCGGCGAAGACGATCGTCAGTCCGATGCCTGTGAACACGATGCCGATGTTCTCGACGGACGAGTACGCGAGCAGGCGCTTCATGTCGGTCTGCACCGCCGCGAACAGCACGCCGTAGACGATCGTGAAAAGTCCCAGGATCAACGGCGCCAGGCCCCACCACCACACCGGGCGGCCCAGCAGGTCGAGCCCCACTCGCAGCATGCCGTAGACGGCGATCTTGAGCATGACGCCGCTCATGAGCGCCGAGACCGGTGAAGGCGCCGCCGGGTGCGCTTCGGGCAACCACACGTGCAGCGGCACCAGCCCGGCCTTGGCGCCGAAGCCGACGAGCGCCAGCCCGAAGGCCGCCGTCGCCCAACCCAGCGAGAGGTGTGCCGTGCGCATGGCATGGAAGGTGAACAGCCAGCTGCCGCCCTGCAGCACGCCGAAGCACAGCAGGAGACAGATCGCGCCCACGTGCGCCATCAGTAGATAGATGAAGCCGGCGCGCCGGATCTCCGCAATACGGTGCTGGGTGGTGACCAGAAAGTACGAAGAAAGCGCCATCACCTCCCAGGCGACGAGGAAGCTGTACGCATCATTCGCGATGAGCACCAGCCCCATGGCCGCCAGGAACAGGTGGTACTGCACGCACAACAGCCCCGGGGCAGTCCCCTCCCCGACCCGGAAATAGCCGCCGGCAAACAGCGAAATGCCGAACGAGGAGGCACCGAGCAACAGCAGAAAGATGCTCGAGAGAGGGTCGAGCCGCAGGTGCATCGGCAGGTTGGGCAGACCGACCGGCAACACGAGCCGCTCGACGCCGCCGCCGAGCAGGCTCACCCCGGCGAGCACCGCGAGCGCAAGCCCGAGCAGCGCCCCGAGCGGAAACAGGAGGCGACCGGCCAGCAGCACGCTGCGCGGGCGCACGAGTCCGGCCAGGCCGATCACCGTCCAGCCGAGCAGGAGCACGACGCAGCCGACGAGGAGCATGGGAATTGGAGTGACCACAGGATGCACCGAGCGGTGCATTGCATTATCATAGGATGATGCTCAAATGTGAAGAGGATTCGTCACCGTGCCTCTCGAAACGCGCACCGCGCGCCTGACCATCCTGATCGATCCGCGCAAGAAGGCCGTCTTCGAGCGCCTGTGCGCGGAAGATGATGCGACCCCCTCACAGGTGGTGCGGCGGTTGATCCGGGGGTACATCGAAGAGAAGCAGGGCCGCCCGTGGCGACCCGAGGCTGAGGCGCTGCCGTCTAGGCGCGCGCGCGCCCCGAAGCCGCCGCCGCGCTGATCGGCGCCCTCAAAAATGCCGGAACCTGGGCTATTCCCTGGGGCTCAAATACCGCGCCGCCTGAAGCGTACCGTCAGGATCGAGTGGATGCGGGTCCGGTCGGCGATGCAGGCGCTGAGCGACAACCGCAAACGTCTCGAGGCGCTGATCCGGCTGCGGAAGATTCCGATTGACGGGATAGGTGTGCCTGCTTGATGGGCAATGGCAAGGTGGAGGCAACGGAACGCCTCCGCAGAGTCAGAGAAACGGCGAATTCCACGGCGAATTGCCCGGTTTATAGATTCGGCCGCTAATTTCCCTCATTTTCAGTCCTCATGAGACCCTTGACGACCGATTGATAGAAGTCCCCTTCAGCAGGAATGCTTGTCGGGCAACGGCAGGGCGCATTTTCCGCACATCAGCGAGGGCATTTGCGGCAATTTCCCGCTGGGCGATCTGAGCGGGAACGCTACTCG
>JAJZZR010000524.1 GCA_021797465.1 Pseudomonadota bacterium
GGGCGGTCTGGGGCATCGGCATGTCGCTGAACATCATCGCCTCCGGCCGCGCCGGCTTCGCCATCTCCTACGGCCTCGGCCAGGGCGCCACCCTGATCGCCGCGCTCTGGGGCGTGTTCGTCTGGCGCGAGTTCAAGAATCCCGCACGCGGGGTCACCGCCCTGCTCACCCTCATGTTCGTCTGCTTCATCGCCGGCCTGGGCGTGATCGTGTTGTCCAGAACCCTCGGCTAGCCGAATATGACGCCTGAATCCGCGCCACAATCCCTCGCAAGTGCCGGCACGCGCGCCGCAGCGCGTGCCGGCGCGTACCCAGTCATGACGCGGCCGTCTCCGGAGTGCACCCCATGAAGATGCGATTCTCGTTCATTCTGCGCGCCATCGCCCTGTCGGCCGTGCTCCTCGCCGCACAACTGACCGGCTGCGCCTTCGCCACCGCCCATGCCGGCACCCGCCCGAAGGTGATCTTCGACGAGGACGAGATGGGTCCCGGGGGCACGAACATCCAGGCCACCCTGATGCTCGCGCAGGACAAGAGCATCGATCTGCTCGGCATCACCGTCCCGACCGGCGACGGCTGGCGCAACGAGGAGGTCGCGCACGTACTGCGGGCGCTGCAGATCGCCCACCGCGGCTCCATCCCGGTGTATCCGGGCGCGGAGTTCCCGCTGCTCAACACGGTGCGGCGCACCCGGGCATGGGAGAAGATGTACGGCAAGCTGTTCTACGACGGGGCATTCATGAGCCACTGGCCCTCGGAAGGCACCCAGGACTGGACGCCGCTGCATCCGAACAGACCGGATTGGGTGCCCCCCCTGCCCGAAGGCGAGCCCACGATCCACGCCCGCAAGGAGAACGCCGCGCTGTTCATGATCCGGATGGTGCACAAATATCCGCACCAGGTCACGATCCTCGCCGCCGGGCCGCTGACCGACATCGCGCTCGCGGCGAGCCTCGACCCGCGGTTCGCCTCGCTCGCCAAGCAGCTGGTGTTCATGGGCGGCAGCTTCAATCCCCAGTACGCCGATACGCCGTTCGCGCACCCGGGCGATTACGTCAATGCGCCGCGGCAGGAGTTCAACGTCCGATTCGACCCGGAGGCCGCCGCGATCGTCCTGCAGCAGCACTGGCACAAGATCACCGAGGTCCCGGTCGATGCCACCCAGAGCACCACGCTGATGTCGCGCCAGATGCTGCGCGCGGTGGCGCACGGCAAAGCCCCCTTCGATCACTACCTCGGGCGCTTCGGTCAGGTGTATCCGCTCTGGGATGAGACCACCGTGGCCCTGTGGCTCGATCCGGCCCTGATCACCCGCGAGAAAACCCTGCTGGTCGAAGTCGACACCAACTTCACCGCCAACTACGGCACGATCGAGAGCTGGCCCCTCGGGGCCGGCCCCGACTGGGGCGAGCAGCCGGTGCACGTCGTGTTCGGCGTCGATGCGCCCAAGATCGATCAGCTCGTCGTGCGCCTGCTGAGCGCGGCCAAGCCCATCGCCGTGCATTTCCCGAGGAATCGACCCCATTGAACGAGCCATCGCCTGCCACCCCGGCCGGATCGGAAGACGCCGACCTCGCGACCAGGACGGACCGCGTGTGGGCGCAACTGCGGCGGGGAGAATACGCCGCCGCATACGCCGAGGCTCGCGCCCTGCGCGCGCGCTACCCGGGCAATCGAGACGTTCTGTTTCTTCTCGCCGTCAGTTTGCGCCACCTCTATCGCTTTCCGGAGGCACTCGAGGTGCTCCAGGAGCTGGAACACCACCACCCGACGTACGGCAGAGTGTTCGAGGAGCGCGGCCTGTGTCAGCTTGCGCGGCGGGCGACGGAATCGGCGATCGCCGCATTCTCAAGCGCCGTACGGCTGAACTCCTGGCTGCCTGTGAGCTGGAGCGCTTTGACCGTTCTCTATCGCAAGTGCGGCCGTACCCAAGAGGCCGACGCGGCCGCCCGGTCCTGCGCAATTCTGGAAAAGCTCCCGAGCGAGATCAGGATCGCCTACAGCCTGTTCGGGGACGGCGACATCCGCGCCGCCGAGCAACGGGTGCGGCACTATCTCCTGACCCATAGCGATGATATCGAAGGCCTGCGCCTGTTGGCGCGCATCGCCATGGCGCACGAGGCGCCCGATGGCGCGGAAGCGCTGCTCGAGAAAGTGCTCGGGCTTGCGCCGGGCTATCACGCCGCCCGTTACGAGTACGCCGTCGCACTCTTGACGCGCCTGAAGCACCAGCGCGCCCGGGAGGAGCTGGAGAAGCTGCTGGCAATCGCTCCCGAAAACCGCGCCTACCGCTTCACCCATGCGACGGTCTGCACGCGCCTCGGCGACTTCGAGCAGGCGCTGCCCGAGTACCAGAAGCTGCTCAGCGAAACTCCCGAGGATGCGGAGCTGCACATGGCCCTCGGTCACTCGCTGAAGACTCTGGGCCGAACCGCCGAGGCGATCGAATCCTATCATGCAGCCGCGGCTGTCCGTCCCGGCTATGGCGGCGCGTACTGGAACCTGGCCAATCTCAAGACGTACCGCTTCGATGCTGCCGAGCTCGAGCAGATGATCCGTTACGAGGCCGATGCCACCACGAGCCGCGAGGATCGCTACCACCTGTGCTTCGCGCTCGGCAAGGCGCTCGAGGACCGGGGCGAATACGCCCAATCGTTCCATTATTACGAACGCGGCAACGCGCTGAAGAAGGAGGAATGCCGCTACCGGCCCGACTTCCTCGAAAACCTCGCGCGCCTGCAGCGCGCCACCTGCACGGCTGAGTTCTTCGCCGCGCGCCGAGGCTGGGGACATCCGGATGCGGCGCCGATCTTCATCGTGGGACTACCCCGCGCCGGATCGACGCTGATCGAGCAGATTCTCGCCTCGCATTCCGAGGTGGATGGAACCATGGAGCTGCCCGACATCGCGCATCTGGTATTCGATCTGCACGATCGCACCCGCCCGCCCGACAGCCCGCGCTACCCCGGCGTGCTCGCCGAACTCGACAGGCAAGAGTGCGCGCGGCTCGGGGAAAAATACCTCCGCGAAACCTGCGTGCACCGTCATGGCAGGCGGTTCTTCATCGACAAATGGCCAAACAACTTCCGGGACCTGGGATTCATCCACCTCATCCTGCCCAACGCCCGGATCATCGACGCGCGCCGGGAGCCGATGGCTTGCTGTTTCAGCAATTTCAAACAGCTTTTCCCGCCTGGAGCGGGACCTGAGTTCGTCTACAGCTTCGAGGACATTGCCCGCTACTACCGCATGTATCTGGACCTGATGCGCCATTGGGACGCCGTGCTGCCCGGAAAGATACTGCGCATCCAGCATGAGGAGTTGGTCACGGATTTCCCGGCGACCGTGCATCGCCTCCTCGAATTCTGCGGCCTGAAGCCCGAACTCGCGTGTTTCGAGTTTCACAAGACCGAGCGCGCCGTCCACACCGCCAGCGCCGAGCAGGTCCGCCGGCCGATCAACCGCGCCGGACTCGACCATTGGCGCCACTTCGAGCCTTGGCTTGGACCCTTGAAGGACGCGCTGATGGGTTCCCCGGGCGCATCGCTCGATCCGCCCACGACCAACACGCAGAGTGGCCTGTAACAGACGCACGGGCGACGCACGGGACACGCCGGATATGGCGGCAGGGCGCCTCGATCGCGGCGCCGCCCGCTGAAACCGGCGGCCATCGAGCCAGAGTCGGCCGCGGCCGCGCCGCACCCGGCGGTTGTCGGTCGCCGTGTTCGTGCCGAGCTTTCCGCTCGGACACGGCGGGCGTATGCTCTGTGCTTCCC
>JAJZZR010000099.1 GCA_021797465.1 Pseudomonadota bacterium
TAAAATTTTTATGAACTAGGTTGTTCGTGCCCTAACGGGAGTAACAGTCCAGCTTCAATACAATGGTTGCAATCCGAAAGCTTGCGCAAAGCCGTGCGATCCAGCCCTCGTGACCGAAACGGCACGACTGTCTTTGATGCGCTCAATCCAGCCCAACTCGAAAGCGCGCGCGCATAGCGCCGCACCGACTGCACCAGCCAGATGCGGTCGCCGCTCGCTCCAATCCAAGCAAGGCCGGCAAAAGGCGCGCCTCTGCCGGGCCGCGATTGCACCGATGTCGATCCCGAGATCGGCCAAGTGCATCTGTCCGGCCGCGGTTACCTCGCCGCCATCGTCCGCAAGCACAATGTGTCCGTGTGCGACGAGTGCGTCCGCAATGCCCACCGCGAGGCGACCAGCGAGGTGGTCATAGCAAGTGCGCGCTGCACGGAGCGCCTCGCCACCTTTCCAGTGCGGACGGTAACGGGCTGGGCCGGTCTCGGCCACAGCCATGATGCTTTCCAGCATCTGCCCGACCAGGGGAGAAGCGAGCCGGTAATATCGATGCCGTCCCTGTTTCGCCTGTGAGAGCAGCTCGGCCTCGGCGAGCTTGCTCAGGTGCGAGCTGGCCGTCTGCGGGGTGACACCGGCGAGGTAGGCGAGTTCTGTCGCGGTCAACGCACGGCCATCCATTAAGGCGGAGAGCATGTTGGCGCGGGCTGGGTCGCCCACGAGCGTCGCGATTTGAGAGATGTGCGGGCCGGCTCGCATGGGCAAAACTTAGCACAGATCGCACCTGCAAGGGCACGCCAATACTTCGACCTCGCTCGAAGCATTCGAGGGTGACATGGGTGGCGAGTAGGATCAGGTTTTCGGCAACATACATTATGGAGATACCGTATGGACATCCAACCAGCCGAAACCCGATCGCTGCTCGATTCACGCGAGCGTCACTTCCGCATCCCGAGCGACCGCGCGGGGCTGAGCCTGTTCCTGCGTTACTTAGCGGCAACGACGCCGCTCGGCGCAGGTGTCAGTCGCAAAGCGGTGCTCTACGTGCACGGCGGCACGTTCCCCTCCGCGCTATCCATTGCGCACCGCTTCGACTTCCACTCTTGGCGCGACGCGCTCTGCGCGGCAGGTTATGACGTATGGGCGCTGGACTTCCACGGTTTCGGCATACTTTCCGACCGATATCCCGAGATGGCGGAGCCGGCCGAGCGCCACCCACCGCTAGGCCGGACCGAGGATGCGAGCCGGCAAGTCGAGGTAGCCGCGCGCTTCATTGCTGGCCGCTACGGTGTGAGCGAGCGCATCTCAATTATCGCTCACTCTTGGGGCACGATGGCTGTCGGGCACTTCGCTGGGCGCTGCCCGGAGCTGGTGGACCGCCTCGTGTTTTTCGCGCCGATCACTTGGCGCCACAGTACGGCGAGCGCTCCACGCCTCCCCGCTTGGAAGCTGGTGACCTTACAGGACCAATGGGACCGCTTCACCGCGGACACACCGAAAGGCGAGCCACCCGTGCTGCTGGAACGGCACTTCCATGAGTGGGGTGAGCGCTACCTGGACTGCGATCCTGAAAGCCGTATGCGGACGCCGCCGGCGGTCAGGGTTCCGCTCGGTCCATTCCAGGACATCTACGACGCTTGGGCAGGCAGGCTTGCCTACGACCCTGGTCTGATTCGGGCGCCGGTCGGCATCATCCGAGGCGAGTGGGACAGCATGTGCACCGATGCCGACGGGCGTTGGCTATTCGACGCGCTCGCGTCGTCGCCGCTCAAGCGTGATGTCAAGCTCAGCCGCGGCGGGCACCTGATGCACCTGGAGGAGGGCCGCTACGCGCTCTACCGTGAGACGCTTACTTTCCTTGAGGGCACCGACTCCGTGCCTGAGCCGGCAGTTTCTGAGTCATCAAACCCCGAAACTTAGGCAAACCGCAGGTAAACAAGGATTAACACATGTTCTCCGTCATCTTTGAGGTAAATCCGAAGGCCGACCAATGGGATGCATATCTTGGTTATGCTAAGCTCTTGCGCCCCGAGTTGGTACAGATAGACGGATTCATCGATAACGTCCGCTACGGCTCCAAGCGCCGCGACGGCTGGTTGCTGTCGCTGTCAACCTGGCGCGACGAGAAGGCGCTAGTGCGCTGGCGCACGCATGCCTTGCACCACGAAGTACAGGAGAAGGGCCGCTTCGAGGTGTTCCAGGACTACCACCTGCGGGTCGGCCAGGTCACGGCCGACAACCGGGTGCCGGATGGTCACGTCTGGCGTGAGCAGCGCCTGGACGAAACCGAAACAGGCGCGAGCAAAATCATATCCATCGTCGAGGCGAAGTGCCCATCCAACCTGCCCGAGAGAGCCCCGGCCGACGAGGTCGCTTCCCGTCTCGGCCTCCCCGCGGCCGCGGACGGTCTGGTGGATTGGGATGTGTTCGACGCTATCCTGACCCCGGGCGACCTGCTGCTGCTCCTATCCTGGCGCGACGCGGCCGCAGCGGAAGCAGGCGAGCGGGGCGGCACCATCCCCGAGGGTGCGCGTGTGCGCCGGGTACGGGTCGCGCGCGACTATGGCATGTTCGATCGCAGAGAAGCGCCGCAGTTCTACCCTGAAGTGCGGCGGTTCCCGGTCAAGTAAAGTCATCTCTATGTGCGGGTCACCGGCACCGCCATCGCCCGTGCCATCCTTCCGATCACGCCGCATAGCGAACGTCTGGGGCCTGGAAGAAGGATTGCACCTTTGTGGGGCGCCGCTGTAATCCCTGCATGTGCGATCGCAGTCCCGCCTTCATCGCCACCTTGTCCATAGGCGTGCTGCGGCGGCCGAGCGCCTGCTTGACGTCGATGTTCAGATACTCGTCCAGGTTTCTTTCCGGCGCGTAACGCGGCAGATAAAACAGTTCGATCCAATCGGTGTTCTCGGCCACCCAGCCGGTCACCACCTTGGCCTTGTGCACACGCAGATTGTCCACGATCATGAACAGCTTGCGATCGGCGTCCTTCACCAGGCGGCGCAGGAATTTCAGAAAGATCGCGGTATTCAGCGCCCCGTCGTAGACCATGAACCGCAACTTGCCCTGGTTGGTCAGGCTGGAGATCATCGACTGCGTGAACCGCGCCGCCGGCCTCGGGATCACCGGTGTCTCGCCTTGCGGCGCAAAGCTGCGGCCATAGTTGGCCTGGTTGGAGATGCCGGTTTCGTCCGCCCAATGGATCTCCGCCTTTTCCTTCTTCGCCCGCTTTACGATCGCGGGGTAATCGTGATCCAACCAGGTGCGGATCGCCGCCTCGTTGCGCTCAGTGGCCCGCCGGATCGGCTTCTGCGCGGCCAATCCCCAGGCCGCCAGGTAAAGGCTGATCGCGCTCAGCGACAGACGGATACCGGTCCTCTGCGCAATCAACTGAGCGACAGCCTCCCGGGTCCAGAGCGCGAACGGCAGCTTCAGCTGATCCGGGCATTTACCGACGATCAGCCGCCGGAGCAGGGCTTCCTGACGCGGCGTGAGCGCCTTTTGCTCACCCGGACGGCGGCCACGCCGCCCCCCGGCAAGGGCGGCTTCCCCCGCTACCTCGGAGGCGCGCACCCACGCGCCCACGAAGCGGCGATTGACCCCAACGGCTTCGGCAACCTCAATCCGGCTCTTGCCTGAGCGCACCATGGTCACCGCGACGCGGCGCAGCTCGGCCTGGGTCGATGGGGGGAGCTTACGGAAATCGGGATCGTTCGGCATGACAACAAGATAGCTCAGGTCGAGGCAGGCTGCTACCTATTTGTGT
>JAJZZR010000304.1 GCA_021797465.1 Pseudomonadota bacterium
CCCTCCGAGCGGGAGCGTTGGTAAAGATCCGCCAAGTCGCGTGGGTCGCTGCACCGATGACCGAAGCGCACACCGTCGTAGCGGGCGAGGTTGGACGAGCATTCCGCCGGCGCCACCACGTAGTAGGCCGGCACCGAGCGCGGGATGTTCGGCAGGCTCAGCTCGCACAGCCGGGCGCCGAGACGCTCGAAAACCGTCAACGCCTCACGCACTCTGCGCTCGTAGCCGGCATCGAGCCCTGTGTCGAAGAACTCCTTCAGCAGGCCGATCCTCACGCCCGCGAGCGGCGCGTCGAGCCCGGCCAAGTAATCCGGCACGGGAATATCGACGCTGGTCGAGTCGCGCGGATCGAAGCCGGCCATTGATCGCAGCACACGCGCGCAATCCTCGGCGGTTTGCGCGATTACGCCGCCCTGATCCAGACTCGAGGCAAAAGCGATCATGCCGTACCGGGAAACCCGCCCGTAGGTCGGCTTGATGCCGGTCACGCCGCAGAACGCGGCCGGCTGGCGGATCGACCCACCGGTGTCCGTGGCGGTCGCGGCAGGCAGCAGACGCGCGGCCACCGCCGCGGCCGAGCCACCGGAGGACCCGCCCGGTACCAAGTCGGTGTTCCAGGGATTGCGCACGGGCCCGAAGTAACTGGTCTCGTTGGAGGAGCCCATGGCGAACTCGTCCATATTGAGCTTGCCGAGCATCACCGCACCGGCGGCCTTCAGGCGCGCGACCACGGTGGCATCGTAGGGCGCGACGAAGTTCTCGAGCATGCGCGAGCCGCACGTCGTACGCACGCCGGCCGTGCAAAAGAGGTCCTTGTGCCCGATGGGCACACCCGCCAGCGAGCCACCTCGGCCGGCCGCGAGTTCCCGGTCGGCAGCCTCGGCCTGCTCGAGGGCTTGGTCCGCGGTGATGGTGACGAAGGCGTTCAGCACCGGCTGGCTCGCTTCGATGCGCGCCAGGCAGGCGCGCACCAGCTCGACGCTGGAAACCTTGCGGGCACGCAGATCCGCGGCCAACTGCGTCACGGTCCGCCGATCAGTCATTATTCTATGACCTTGGGCACCAGATACAGGCCCGCGACAACCTGCGGCGCGTTACGCTGGTAGAGGGCATGCTCGTCCCGCTCGGTGACCTCGTCGGCGCGCAGCCTCTGGACGAGTCCGGGCAGGGGATGGGCCATGGGCGCCACGCCGGCGGTGTTCGCGCGCTCGAGCTCACCGATGAAATCGACGATCCGCGAGAGGCTCTGCTCGTATTGCAGGACCTCCGCCGGATCGAGCTCCAGGCGGGCCAGGTGTGCGATGCCTTCGACTTGTGCGCGGGTCAGGGCCATGGGTGGTGCCGACAGAGAGAATTACCGCTCGAAATCATACATGTTGCCTTGCTCAATGTCCTGTCGGTTGCTAGATTACGTGCCACTTTCCCGGAGGCGCCCTTCGCCGGGCGCTTCGCTCAACCGCCTCACCCGCACCCGGACGCTTCATGCTCAAACGCTTGCGCGGCTACTTCTCCAGCGATCTGTCGATCGACCTGGGGACGGCCAACACTCTCATCTATGTCCGCGACAAGGGCATTGTGCTCAATGAGCCCTCGGTGGTCGCCGTGCAGGACGAGCCCTCCCGAGGCGGAAAAGTCATCGTCGCGGTCGGGTCGGAAGCCAAAGGAATGCTCGGTCGCACCCCCGGGCACATCACCGCGGTACGGCCGATGAAGGACGGGGTCATCGCCGATTTCACCTATACGGAGAAGATGCTCCAGTACTTCATAAACAAGGTGCACGGCAATCGGATGCTCAAGCCCTCTCCGCGCGTGCTGGTGTGCGTGCCCTTCGGCTCGACCCAGGTCGAACGGCGCGCCATCCGTGAGTCGGCCGAGGGCGCCGGGGCGCGCAACGTGGCGATCGTGAGCGAGCCGATGGCCGCGGCGGTCGGGGCCGGGCTGCCGGTGCACGAGGCGCGCGGCTCGATGGTGCTGGATATCGGCGGCGGTACCTCGGAGGTGGCGGTGCTGTCGCTCAACGGCGTCGTCTACGCCAATTCCGCGCGCATCGGCGGCGATCGTTTCGACGAGGCGATCATGAGCTACGTGCGGCGCAATTACGGCATCCTGATCGGCGAGGCGACCGCCGAGCGGATCAAGATCGAGATCGGCTCGGCATATCCCGGCCAGCAGGTGCGCGAACTCTCGGTCAAGGGCCGGAATCTCTCCGAGGGCGTGCCGCGCGCCTTCACGCTGAACAGCAACGAAATCCTCGAGGCGCTGCAGGAACCGCTGCAGAACATCGTCAGCGCCGTCAAGCAGGCTCTCGAGCAGACTCCACCGGAACTCGGCGCGGACGTGGCCGAGCGCGGCATCGTCCTCACCGGCGGCGGCGCGCTGCTGCGCGACATAGACAAGCTGCTCACCGAGGAAACGGGCCTGCCCGTGGTCGTGGCCGACGACCCGCTCACCTGCGTCGCGCGCGGCGGGGGACGCATTCTCGAGCTGATGGACGAGATGGGATCCGGCCACTTCGGGCTCGAGTAGCCCGCGCGCGCCGTGGCGGGTTTCGGCACCCGGAGCGGATCACCGCATGGCCGCGGGGGCATACCCGGGTTTCGCTTCACACTCTACGCCCTGGCATCCATCGGGCTCATGGTGCTCGACCAGCGCACGGACTGGCTGCGGCACGTGCGGTTCTTGTCGCAAGGGCTCACCTATCCGATCGAAGTCGTGGTGAACTTCCCGATCAGCGCGTGGCACTCGATCGAGAGCTCGTTCGCATCGCGCCGCGCACTCGAGGCCGAGAACCGGCGCCTGCGCACGCAGGTGCGCAATCTGACGATACGCACCGTGCGCTTCGACGCCCTCGCGCGCGAGAATGCCGCGCTGATCGGCCTGAAGAAGGCGCTGCCGCCGGTCACCAAGCGCTGGCTGCCGGCCGCCATCGTCGATATCGAGCTCAGCCGGTTGCGGCAGCGGATCCTGATCGACCGGGGCACCGTCAACGGCGTCTTCCGCAACCAGGCGGTGCTCGACGACTACGGCATCGTGGGGCAGACGATGCAGGTCGGACCCTGGAGCGCCGCCGTATTGCTGATCACCGATCCCGATAGTGACCTGCCGGTGCAGATCGAGCGTACCGGACTGCGCACCATCGCCGTCGGCACGGGCGATCCGGATAAGATCGCGCTGCCCTATCTGCCGGCGAACGCCAACGTGCGGGTGGGCGACGTGCTCGTGACCTCGGGCCTCGGCGGAGTCTTCCCCGCTGGATATCCCGTGGCCCGGGTGACCCGCATACAGCGCGGCGCGGCCCAGCCGATGAGCCAGGTGCTGGCCACACCGTTCGCGCACCTGCAGACGGACCGTGAAGTGATGTTGCTCTGGTTCCGCCACGACTCACCGGCGGCACCGCTGCGCGAGACCGGCGGACAGCTGCCCGTGGGGACCCCGGGCGCGCAGCCGCTGCCCGCACCGCCGCGGCCGATCTCGACGGCCGCCCCTGCCCCAGGCAAGCCCGGCGTGAAAGCGCCGCGGGCCGCCCGACCCGCCGCCGGGTCGGCGCAGCCGCGTCAGCCATGAGCACCTCTGCACGCATGGCGATATTCAAATCGGTGCTCATCGCACTGATCCTGACGCTGGTGCCGTTGCCGTCGTGGCTGGCGATCATCCGGCCCGACTTCGTGGTCCTGACCGTGCTCTACTGGTCGATCCGGGCGCCGCGCAGCGGCGGGATCGGCCTGGGCTGGGCGTGCGGACTGATTCTCGATG
>JAJZZR010000523.1 GCA_021797465.1 Pseudomonadota bacterium
CATGGGTCGACCATGCGCTCTCCTCGAGCTGCAGCTGACCCCATTGAACATCCAGGTTGTCGCGCCGGCGCCGGAGCTGCTCCAGATGGATGAACAGCTCCCGCGAGCGGTAGCGGCAGTACACCGCCCCCATCCCGGAGGCGAGCACGGCCAGCCAGAGTGCGGCCATGGCCAGCCCGAATGTCGCTCGCGTCTTCTTCACGCGATTTTCTCCGCGACCCGCAGCAGCGCGCTGCGCGCCCGGGGGTTGCGCGCGACCTCGGCTTTGTCGGCACGGAGCTTGCGCCCAATCCGCCGCAACCGCGGCGCAAGCTCAGCGGGCACTGACGGCAGATCCGCCAGCGCCGGATCGAGCTGCGCATGCCGCGCCATGAATTGCTTGACCAGGCGGTCCTCGACCGAATGGAAACTGATCACCACCAACCGTCCGCCCGGGGCGAGCGCCTCGAGCGCCGCGGCAAGTCCCTGCTCGAGCTGTCCCAGCTCGTCGTTGATGTACATCCGCAAAGCTTGGAACGTACGGGTGGCCGGATGTTTCCCCGGCTCTCGCGTGCGGACCGCGCGCGCCACGAGCTCGGCCAGCTGGACGGTGCGCTCGATGGGCGCATGCTCACGGGCGGCGACGATCGCCTGCGCCACCCGGCGCGCGAACCGTTCTTCACCGTAGGTCGAGATCACTTGCCGAATCTCGTCAACGCCGGCGCGCGCGAGCCACGCGGACACGGCCTCCCCGCGCGTCGGATCCATGCGCATATCGAGCGGGCCATCGGCCCGAAAGCTGAACCCGCGCGCCGGCTGGTCCAGCTGCGGCGAGGACACGCCGAGATCGAACAGCACGCCGCGGCAGAGGCGGCCGCCCGCATGGACCGACACCAGCTCGGCAAGGCGCGCGAACGGCGCGTGCACCAGTGTGAGTCGTGTTTCGAGCGCAAAGCGCGCACGCCCGGCCGCGACGGCCTCAGGGTCCCGATCGATCGCGAGCACACGGCCTTCTCGACCCAGGGCCTCGAGTATGAGTGCCGTATGACCGCCTCGCCCGAACGTCGCATCGACATAGAAGCCATTCGCCTCGGGGACCAATGCCGCGAGGGCCTCGGCGCCGAGCACCGGAATATGCTCAGCCACGCCAGCAGCGGTCGCGAACGACCCCCCGCAGTGCTCGACTCATGGGCCGTGCCCGCTCACACATTGCGAACCACCTGCCCGCCTCAACCTTTCGCTGCGCGACACCGGCGTGACGCGCCGCCCGTGCCGCAGGCCAGTGCGCCGCACCCACATTCCACATCCCGTAGTCCCCTGTCGTCACACACCCCGCGCCGCCGGCGATCCTTCCGCCCGCCGCGCGCGGCGCGTCAAATCGACAGCGTCTCCAACTCCGACGGCAGATCCGTGGCCGCTTGTTCCGTCTTGCGCCACTCGTCCAGCCGCTCGCCCCAAAGCGACTCGTCCCACAGCTCGAATCGATTGCCTTGCCCGATCAACATGCCGTGGCGCTCGAGGCCCGCATACGCGCGCAGCTCCGGCGGTAGCAGCACCCGGCCATGGCCATCGAGCTCCAGATCCGTCGCATGCCCGACCATCAGGCGCTGCAGCCTGCGCGCCTGCACATGCAGGGTCGGCAGACTCATGAGCTTCGACTCGATCAGATCCCATTCGGGCAGCGGGTAGATGAGCAGGCAGCGGTCCCGGTCCACGGTCACCACGAGCTTTCCCTGGGCGCGTTCGGTGATCTGCTCCCGATAGCGGGTTGGCATGACCATCCGGCCTTTGTCATCCAGGGTGATTTTGGTGGCGCCGCGAAACATGGATCCCGAGCGAGGATGAATCCCATCCCCTCCCACTCTTTCCCACTTCCTCCCACTATAGGAATCGCGGGCGCGCTATGTCAATTGAATTAGTGAGAAAAAGTCATATGAACGTTGAGTTATGTCGAATGTGTGAGCGACCACCCAAAATGCTGATTTTAGTATTCATTTTCTGAATCAGCGGGTTGCAGCCGCAACCTTACCCTATGCATTAGATTCGCCCGGCGCCATCGCCGTCGGCCATGAACGCATGTTTGATCCACTCGATGCGCGGCCGCGCCGTTCCGGACGCCTCGACCGTGACCACGTCGAAGCGCACCCGCCATTGCGCCCACTGCGGCCTCACCTGCAGCAGTCTCGAGGCCGCCCGCAGCAGGCGGGTCCGCTTGCGCCCATCGACGCTGGCGGCCGCGCCGCCAAAAGCCCGCGAGGCCCGCGAGCGCACCTCGATCACGGCGAGTTCCTCACCGCACCGCGCGACGATATCCAGTTCGCCGCACCGACAGCGGAAGTTGCACAAGAGAACCTCAGCCCCCTGCGTACGCAGGAATTGCGCCGCCACCCGCTCCGCGGCGCAGCCGGTACGCCGGGCGGCCGCCGCCCGGCGGCGCCGCTCAGCGGCGCGGCAGAATCCGGATCTCCCCATTGTCCAGCTGCGCCCAGATCAGACCGCGATGAATGTGGCCGCCCAGCCCCAACCGCAGCCGTCCCGTCAGGCCGTTCGGATCGATGAGTCCGCCCGGGCCGACGTGTCCCTCGAGCAGCGCCACCGTCAGGTGATAGGCATCGAACCCGAACGCGAACAGCCGGCCGAGATCGGGGCCGCCGGCCGGCCACGCCTGCCGAGCGGCGGACCGCACGGCGTCGGGGAGCGGGCCGCCCAGCATCCACGGCATGTCGAGAAACCGCAGTCCGTCGAGATTCTCGTTGGCCGTCGGATCGGGCGCGAACGCATCTGAGGTGGAATACGTGGGCACCCCGTTGGCGTAAAAGAAGCGCAGCTCCGGCTCGATCTGCCGCTCGGCGTTGACCGGCGCCGGGGCGAAGATGAACTGGATGTCCTGGCGCCGGCGCGGGACGAACTTCAACGGCATATTGAACAGCGACTCCAGGGCCCGCAGCCGCTGGTAGCTCTGGTTGATCAGCAGCACGTGCGTGATCGGCCCCGCATAGTCGTTCTGGCTGAGATCGATGCGCGTCGTGGCCAGCAGCCGTCCCCCGCCGGCCTGGAACTGCCGCCGGAACGCACGGAGCACCCGCGTGCCCCATTGCCCCGAGGGCACGATGGCGATCCCGACCCGATGGCCATCGGCCAACACGCGCCGCGCCACCATCCGCGCTTCGGCGGTGGGCGACAGGGCGAACTGATAGAAGCGCTGCGGGGCATCCGTGCCGCGAGGCAGGAAATTCAGAGCGAGCATCGGCGGACGCGACTGACCGTCGGCCGCCGCCGCGGCGACGTTCGGACGGGTAAGCGGGCCGACGATGAAATTCGCGCCGTCGCGCGTGGCGCGGGCGATCAGGGCCTGCATCGAGACTGCCGTGGCCGTGTCGTAAATGCGCACCCGCGGACGTTCCGCCGGCGGCAGCTGGTAATACGCGGTGAGGAAGCCGTCCCGCACGCTCTGCCCCGCGCCGGCCAATGGGCCGCTCTCCGGCAGCAGCATCGCGATGCGGACCTTGGGCAGGGGAATCTGGACCGCCGCAACGCGCGGCCGAGGGACTCGCGCCTGCGCCGGCACCGGAGCGCGGCGGACGCTCGTCGGCGGCGCGTAAGTGCGCGGCGCGGTCGCGCACCCGGCGATGAGCGCTGCGGCCGCGCACAGCGCGGCCAGCGGGAACGTTCGCTGCATGGTGGGGAAGCCTTTCACTGCCGGTTCCTTTAGGGTCAAGATTACCTCTCATCGGGCAGATCGCGAGAATTAAATTGACCAGGACCCAGGGCC
>JAJZZR010000126.1:0-1843 GCA_021797465.1 Pseudomonadota bacterium
CGGCAATGCTGGCATAGGGCGAGGGTCCGTCGGCCGTCGAATAGTGATCGGGCGCCAAGCCGTTGTTTGGATTTGTCGTGTTCCAGAAGTAGTTGAACGTTTCCTGCTCGATCGTCACCATTGATGACGGCAGGGCCGGCAGCACCTGAACCGTCAGTGGCGTATCCGCCGTTTGGTTGCCACTGCTCCCCTGGAGCTCCAGGGTATAGGTGCCCACCGTGACAGAGGCCGTCGTGCCGATCGACACACTCTGCGTGCCCGAGGCCGCGACCGCGCCGGCGGCCGTCGTCACCTGCATGCCTGCGGGCGCACCGATCAAGCTCACCACCACCGGGCTCGCCGCGGCCGGACTCACGTCCAGCGCCAACGTGGTCGATCCGCCGGCAGGCTGCGACAGCACCGCGGGCGAGGCACTTATTTCCAGTGCGCCGCTCGCGGCCTGCACTTGCACGGTGAGAGTGACCGTACCATTCAACCCCTTCTGGGTGCCGCTGACCGTCAGCGTATAGGTACCCGGTACAGTCGATACTGCCGCACTCAGAATTTCCGTCTGCATCCCCGATCCCGCGCTCCCACCGGCCTCGGTAGCGACTTGCAATCCGGCGGGCGGGCTGACCAGAGTCACGGTCACCGGACTGTACGCGGCAGGCGCCGTGCCCAGCGTGAACGTAGCCGACGCGCCCGCAACGACGCTTACGCTCGCAGGCTCCACGGTGAGCGAAAGACTCGACACTCCCGGCCCGCCGCTCGGCGCCGCCGGCGTGCCGCCACCCCCACCGCATGCCGTCAGCGCAAAGACCAGCGACAGCATCACGGCTCCGCCGGCAACGCGCAGACATTGAGTCATGCCACACTTCCCCGCATTTTCTGGACAGTCAGTGCCAAGCACGAAGCCCCCCGGACCGGCACGTCACGCGCACGCAGGATCCAGGCACTCGAGCCCGGGCGCCGCGGTCCCACGCGACTTGAAAATAGCGAGACGGCGCATAACGGTCCCCTCGCAGGCCGTCGTCTTGCTCCGCTCAGCGGCCGTCTTTCAGCCGTCTTCCGCTCGCTCGGTCAAACGCGTACAGATCCTCCCTGTGGAACCACAATCGCAGCTCTGTTCCCTGTCGAAGCGCCGAATCGGGTGGAACCCGGGCGATGACGCGCGAGCCCTGGCGGCTTATCTCCACTTGCCACTCGCCCCCGAACGACTCGATGCGCTCCAGCGTCCCGGCAATGAACACATCGGAACTCGAGCCTGTCTGCAGCATCAGTCGCTCCGGCCGAATACCATAGTCGACGAATTGCGTGTCCAGGCCGCTTTCCCCGAGCCACACCCCATTCAGAAAGTTCATCGGCGGCCAGCCCACGAACCCGGCCACGAAGCGGTTCCTGGGGTCCTTGTAGATGCCATCCGGGGTATCGATCTGCTGGATCTGCCCCTCCGCCAGCACGACCACGCGCTGACCCAGCGACAGGGCCTCGGACTGATCGTGGGTCACGTACACCATGGTTGTTCCGAGCGACGTATGCAGCGCCGACAACTCACGGCGCATCTCCGCCCGTAATGGAATATCCAGACTGGACAGCGGCTCATCGAGCAGAAACACTCCCGGCTCGCGCAGCATTGCGCGCCCGAGGGCAGTCCGTTGCCGCTGCCCTCCGGACAATTCGCGCGGATAGCGCTCGAGCAAAGCATCGAGACCCAGCCGCGCGGCGGTCCTACGCACACGCGCATCCGCCACCGTTCGCGGGACCCGGCGCACCCGCAGACCGAACGCGAGATTCTGGTAGACCGTCATGTGCGGGTAAAGCGCGTGGTTCTGAAACACCATGGCGACGTTTCGCTGTTGCGGGG
>JAJZZR010000126.1:1853-2183 GCA_021797465.1 Pseudomonadota bacterium
CCCGATCAGTATTTCCCCATAGCTGATCTTTTCGAGTCCCGCGACGCAACGCAGTAGAGTCGACTTCCCGCACCCGGATGGACCCACCATCGAGATCAGTTCGCCGTCGTTCACCGTGCAATCGATGTCCTGCAGCACGACGTGGCTATTCGCGATGATTTTCGACACCCGTTGCAGCTCGAGGCGGGCCATATCAGTCCGTCAGGCTGCCGGCCGCCACGGACCGGAGGTAATAGCGCTGCGACGCAAGAAACACCAGCATCATCGGCAGGATCGCCACCGTGGCGCCGGCGGCCATCAGGCCGATATTCTGATAATGCTCACGGTCGA
>JAJZZR010000126.1:2193-3745 GCA_021797465.1 Pseudomonadota bacterium
TCCACCTTCTGCATGGCAATCATCGGCCACATGAAGTCGTTCCAGCTCACGACGAACGTCAGTACGGCGACCGCCGCCAGCATTGGCGCCATCAGTGGAACCACCACGGAGATGAACGTGCGCCATTCGCTCGCGCCGTCTATCCGCGCGGCATCGAGAATCTCCTTGGGAATGCCGCGCGCATAAGCCTGAATCAGCACGATGCTGACCGCGTTAGCCGTTGCGGGCAGCACGAGCGCCGCGTAGTGATTGATCAGATGCACCGCGCTGAACATCTCGAACAAGGGCAGAACCAGGGCCTGAGTCGGCACCAGAACTGCGAACATCACAACCCAGGACACCAAGCGGTGGCCGCGGAATTTCGCCTGGGCAAGCGCATATCCGCCAAGTCCCGCGACCAATACCGACAGAGGGGTCGTGACCGCCGCAACAATCAGGGAATTCAGGAAGTAATCACCGATCCTCTGCTGATGGACGATATTGACCACGTTCACCAGCGTCGGATGATCGGGCCACAGCGGCGGCGTCCCGGCAAATCGCTCCGGCGCCCGCATGAATGCAATCGAGGTAACCCACAGAAGCGGGAACAATGTGACCAATGCCATTGCGATAAGCGCCGCGTAGGTCGACACGCGGACGACCATGCTGCCCTTGGCGCTCACTTCATTCCCCCCGCCACGCCGCCCTCGTATGGCGCTGCAGCCATGCGAACAGCCACATGATGACCGTCAAAAGCACCGCCAAGGCGCTCGCCACACCCCAGCGCCACCAGCGAAAACCCCGATGGTACATCAGCAACAGCAGGCTCATCGTACTGCCCATCGGCCCCCCCTGGGTCAGTACATAAGGCTCGGCGAACAGCTGCCAATAGCCCGCCGCATCCAGAAGCGCGAGCAGACCGAGGGTCGGGGCCAGCATAGGCACCGTGATGCGCAGCAGCTGCTGCGTCATACCCGCTCCCTCGATGCGCGCGATATCATAGAGTTCATCGGGGATTTCACGGCGCGCCGCCGCGACAATGATCATCCCGTACCCGAATCCCTTCCAGACCACCACCACGGTGACCGCAAGCAACGCCAATCCGGGCGTACCCAGCCAATTGGGTGTCGGCAGATGAACGGCGGCCAGCAGTCTGTTGACAAGTCCGTAACGCGTATTGAGCAGGTATCGCCAGCTGATCGCGACCGCCACCGTCGAACAGACTACCGGCAGAAAGAACGCGGTTCGAAACAATCCGCGCCAACGCTCGGCGATGGACTCGATCATGAGCGCACAGATCAGCGACAGGGCGAGGGTGGCCGGCACGCCGACGAACACGACGGTCATCGTGGTCTCCATGCCCTGCCACACCGCATGGTCGTGCAGCAGGTGAATGAAGTTTGCCACGCCTATGAAGTGAATGTTCGCCTGGTTTGCCAGCGAATAGACATTGAACTCCGTCATGCTGAGGCCCAGCACGCCGATCAGCGGAATGAAGACAAATAACAGAATCAGCAGCATCGCCGGCAGGATGACAAGCAGCGCGGTCGTTGTCTTCAGCGCTGTTTTTCTC
>JAJZZR010000195.1 GCA_021797465.1 Pseudomonadota bacterium
CGAGCACATCGTGGTGATCTTCCAGGAGAACCGCAGCTTCGATCACTATTTCGGCACGTTCCGGCCGACCAACAGCCAGCACGTCACGAACCTCCTGGATCGAAGCGGACGGATAGACGCGAAATTCCTGGGGCTGCAGAAAAATCCCGCCGGCATCCCCTACCCCACTCTGCCGCTACCCTACGACCGGATCCCCGGATTCGATGCCGTCGAGCTGCCCAACCTGCCGTTCCATCTGGCGCCCTACCTGCCGGCCGACAGCAATGTGCATTGGGATCCGGAGCATCGCTTCTTCCGCATGATGGCCGAGGTCAACAACGGCAAGATGGACCGGTTCGTGGCCCTGGCCATGGAGAGCCGATCGAAGCTGAGCAGCGCGCAGTTGGCAAAGCTGAGCCCTGAGGAGCTGGGCTTCGATCTGGCCACTCCCAGCGGCCCGGTGCTCGGCCACTACAGCGCCGAGGACATCCCCTTCTATCATCAGCTGGCGCACCGTTACGTGCTCTTCGATCGCTTCTACCAAGCGATGAGCGGCGGCAGCACGGGCAACGCGCTCTATCTGGTCGCGTGCCGCTCGTGCGTGAATCCCGGCATCAGCGCAGCCCACATGGCTCCCTACGACCCGAGGGAAGCCGGGCTGAAACACGCTTTCTTCGACCGGCCGTATGATCACCGGCGGGTCATGGTCAACGATCTCTCGCCGGTTCAGGGCCCCACGGGATCCGACAATCCGCAGCTGCGGATCTCCCCGCCGCCGGAGGCACAGCGCTATCCCAACATCGGGGATCGTCTGAGCGCCGCGCACGTGGACTGGGCCTGGTACAACGAGAACTGGAATCTGGTCAAGCCCTGGGCGTTGAAGAGCGCCTTCGGGCCCGGTGACGGCTCGGCCGTCATCGACAGCGGCCGCATCTACGAGGCCCATCACAATCCGTTCCAGTATTACCCCGGCTGGTTCGACTACGTGAAGCAGGGGCACATCCGCGATGCGGAGGATTTTCGCGAGGACGCGCGTCAGGGCAGGCTCCCCGGCGTCTCCTTCATCAAGGCGAGTGCCGCGCACACCGAGCACCCGGCGGCCAGCGCCCCATACTACGGAATGAGTTGGGTGGAGAAGTTCGTGCGGGCGGTGGCGGCCGGACCGGCTTGGGAGAATACGGCGATCTTCATCACCTATGACGAGGGCGGCGGTTTCTGGGACTCGGTCCCGCCGCGGGTCGTGGATGACTACGGCTTCGGCACCCGCATCCCCGCTCTGCTGGTCAGTCCCTGGGCGCGCCTCGGCCTGGTGGACCACCATACCGCCAGCACCGCGAGCATCCTCAAGCTCATCGAGACCCGCTTCGGGCTGGCTCCGCTCAACCACCGCGACCGCGAGGCCTATGACCTCTCGAGCGCGTTCGACTGGGAGCGGCCGCTGCGGGAGTTCAGGCTCTGACGGCGGGGACCTGACTCGGAGCCAGTCTTTGCCGACCACGCGCGCGCGCAGATCCGCTCACATTCTCCTTGCGACACGGCACTCAGGGGTCGCAGAGATGCCCAGCAGGGCGCCTCCGGGTTCTCGCGCTTCGGCAAACGCCGAGCTAATCTGCGTTGCTCGCCGCCACCCGTAATGGACAACAAATCATTGAATGAAGTTGTAAATTCCCATACGCCGGTCATGCAGCAGTACTTGCGGATCAAGAGCCGCCATCCCGACGTACTGCTTTTCTACCGCATGGGCGATTTTTACGAGCTCTTCTACGACGACGCGCGCCGGGCCGCGGCGCTGCTGGACATCACCCTCACCGCGCGCGGCCGCTCCGCCGGACAGCCCATCCCCATGGCCGGCGTCCCGGTGCACAGCGTGGAGGCGTACCTGGCGCGACTCGTCCGCAAGGGCGAGAGCGTAGCCATCTGCGAACAGCTCGGCGATCCGTCCCAATCGAAGGGACCGGTCGAGCGCGAAGTGGTGCGGATCGTCACCCCGGGCACGGTGACCGATGCGGCGCTGCTCGATGAGCGCCACGATACGCTGGTCGCGGCGCTGGCCCGGGACGGGGAGCGCTTCGGTCTGGCCTGGCTCGACCTCGCCGCCGGACGGTTCACCGTGCTCGAGTCGAGCGGCACGAGCGCGCTCGCTGCCGAGATCGAGCGCCTGAAACCGGCGGAACTGCTGATCCCGGAAGGAACGATCGAGCCGCCGGGTCGCGCCACGGCGCGGCGCACGCGTCCGCCGTGGCACTTCGAGCTCGCGAGCGCCTCGCGGCTGCTCACCGACCAGCTGGGCACGCTCGACCTGAAAGGCTTCGGCGCCGACGATCTGCCCCTGGCGATCTGCGCCGCCGGGGCGCTGCTGCAATACGTGCGCGACACGCAGAAGACCGCGGTGCCGCACATTCGCGGGCTCACCGTGGAGGAGCACTCCGACGCGCTGGTGATCGATGCGGCGACCCGCCGCAATCTCGAGCTCGATGAGAGTCTCGGGGGCCGCGAGGATGCCACGCTCTTCGCGCTGCTCGACGTGTGCGCCACGACCATGGGCTCGCGGCAGCTGCGGCGCTGGCTGAACCGGCCGCTGACGGAGCACGAGACGCTGCGGCAGCGCTATCAAGCGGTCGGCGCGCTGCTCGATGCGCGCCGCCTCGAGGAGCTGCGCGAGCGGCTGGGCGCGGTCGGCGATATCGAGCGCATCCTGGCACGCGTGGCGCTGCGCTCGGCGCGCCCGCGCGACCTGACACAACTGCGCGCTTCGCTCGCGGCCGTTCCGGCCGTGCACGCCACGCTGGCGCCCATCGATTCCCCACTCATCGCGGCCATCGGGGGACGCATCGACGCGCACGAGGAAGCCGTCACGCTGCTCGCTCGCGCCATCGCCGAGGAGCCGGCCACCTTCCTGCGTGACGGCAACGTGATCGCCTCGGGGTATGACGCCGAGCTCGATGAGCTGCGCAGGATCGCCACGCACACGGATCAGTTTCTCCTCGAGCTCGAGCAGCGCGAGCGCGAGCGCTCTGGCATCGGCACACTGAAGCTCGGCTACAACCGCGTGCAAGGCTATTTCATCGAGATACCGCGCAAGGACGCCGAGCGCGCACCGAAGGAATACGTGCGCCGCCAGACGGTCAAATCGGCCGAACGCTTCATCACCCCGGAACTCAAGAGCTTCGAGGATCGGGTGCTCGGCGCGCGCGAGCGCGCGCTGGTCCGGGAGAAGGATCTCTACGAGGACATCCTGACCCGGCTCATCGAGCGCCTGGCATCGCTGCAACGCACCGCGACCGCCCTCGCCGAGCTCGATGCGCTCGGTGCGCTCGCCGAGCGGGCCGGCGCATTGCAGTGGTGCGAGCCGCGGCTCACCGACGAGCCGGTGATCCAGATCAGCGCCGGCCGGCATCCGGTGGTCGAGCGCTTCGCCGCCGATGCGTTCGTCCCCAACGACCTCGGACTCGACGCCGCGCGGCGCATGTTGATCGTCACCGGACCCAACATGGGCGGGAAGTCGACCTACATGCGCCAGACGGCCATCATCGTGATCCTGGCCCACATCGGCAGTTGCGTCCCGGCCGAGCGCGCGCTTATCGGCCCGATCGACCGCATCTTCACGCGCATCGGCGCGGCCGACGATCTGGCCGGCGGCCGCTCGACGTTCATGGTGGAGATGACCGAAGCCGCCAACATCCTGAACAACGCCGGGCAGCGCAGCCTGATCCTGATGGACGAGATCGGGCGTGGAACCAGCACC
>JAJZZR010000030.1 GCA_021797465.1 Pseudomonadota bacterium
GCCCCGGCGAAACGACACAGCGGCTCGAGATCGATATGCGCGTCATCGAACGCATAATGACCGGCGATCAGTCCCGGCAGCATCCCCGAGTACGGTGTGCGTACGTCACGGCAGATCACCGTCAGACGCACGCCGGGAGAGGGCCTCTCACCGAACCGCTTCAGCACCCCTACATGGCTGTGTCCGCCGCCGAGAAGAACAAGGTCTTTGAGGTCGGACGCCTCAACGTATCCCATTGCGCTCCCTTCGCCCGTGCGCCCTCAGGCCGCATACATCACGGACGGCACACGATTATCACTTCCCGCGGCGCTTGCCCAGTCCGAAATCCTCCCATGCCCGACACCGCACGATGGCGCCCCAATCACCATAGCGCCTCGGGCAAGTCCGCGATCACGCGAATGCTGTCGAACGTGATTTGGGCATGGCGCAGCGGGTCACCGACGCCGCCCACGCGGCCCGAACACCCGCTCGCCGTGGGGGCCTGATGGGATGGCCCAGACGCCTGTGTCCCGCTCCGTTCCCCGTAGGGCCTGCCGACAGACCCCATCCGTCCCTTCCAGCGTCCTTAGCCACGGGCATCCGCCCAGCTTCCTTCAGTACTAGCGGACGACCTTGACGTTCCCCCGCCGTCACCCGAGGCTGCTTGACCGGAACATAAACCCCCCGTCCCGTGCGGCTGCGGTGAGGCTCGTGACGTAATCGTGAGCTTGGCGCGGGAGCGCTCCACAAGCGCCAATGGTCACCGCTGCCTGAGGCCGGTCGCGCCGATGGCCTCGCTTACACTGCGTCCGCACGGGGCCATGAGGCGCGCGAGAACCCGGCCATGCCTGCGGTCCACGGCCAAATGAGCGCGTCGATGGCCAGCACGGGTCTGCAAACTACTTCCTGAAGACAGAATTCAGAGTAGAGTGGCAGCTGGAGTATATCGTCCCAACGCGAAGTAACCGAGGATTCTGAGTGCCCAAACCGAACTACCGTCTGGCCAAGAAGCAGAAAGAGCAAAGCAGGATCGCGCGCCAGCTCGAGAAGCAGAAGCGCCGATCGGCCCGCACAGACGGTTCCGGGGAGAACGCGACACCGCCGCCGGATTCGCCCGTTGGGCCTGGTGGTCCGACATCCATGGGCGGAGCATGAAGCTCGGTCCGACTCGCGGAGCCGCCACGCGTCAGGATCGCTTTTCCCAGCTTCGCCGGGACCAGGAGGCGGCTCCCAAGCTGCGCGCGATGTTCCCGACGGTCGAGCAGCTGCGCTTTGATCTGAGCTTCGAGGGCGGCGGGGCGATTACGCCGGTACCCCAATCCCGCGTCCTATATCCTCCGGCCCGCGCGCACTTCTCCTTTCCCTGCCCGCACAATGACTGTGACGGCTGGTTCAACCTGGACACCGTCGTGCATGCGGCCGTAGGCGACCCGTCTCATCGGATCGAAGGCGTGCTCAAATGTTCCGGATTGCGTGGCGGCGACCTCACAGCGAAGTTGCCGTGTCGCTTGCATCTTCACTATACGCTCACGGCAGTCTGCTCGCCGGCCCACTGACCAGCGCCGTTCGCGGCAGCCCGCGGCGGTCGCCGGCAGCCGAGCACGAAAGTTCGACCGCCCCGCTTGCAATCCTGTAAGCTACCAGCCGGCTCGTATCTTTTCGGCTTGTCTGCCTTGGCGTCACGCGTAGCGATCCTGCGCGCCCCTCCTGCCAAAGTCTGCCACCCACGCAAAGCTCCGCGAACCAAGTCGCAGGATATTCCCGCGGCTCCATAATGCTTTTTTTCATGAGTATTCCGCAGTGACGAAATTATACGTTGGAAATCTCCCCTTTACCGCGACCGAAGAGGCCGTGAATGCCCTGTTCTCCAAGCACGGGACGGTCGAGAAAGTCTCCATGATCACCGACCGCGAGACGGGTAGACCGCGCGGCTTCGGCTTCGTGGAGATGTCGAGTGCCGATGCGGCGCGCGCGATGCAGGCGCTGAACGGTACCGACTTCGAGGGCCGTCCGCTCAAGGTGAACGAGGCGCAGGAGCGCGAGCGTTCCGGCGGCGGCAACCGTGGCGGGGGTGGTGGTCGCCGCTACTGAGGCGCCAGGGATCAACGCCGCTCCCGGCCGTCATGGCCGGGAGCGGCGCGCTCGATCATCCGTTTCCGCGAGTGTTCGCGCGATCATTGCCGGCGTGACCGGCGCGGACCGCGTGGCGCTTCCGCAGTCGAGAAGTGGCGCTGCGGACATGCCGGCAGGCTAGCCTTCGATGCGCCCGAACCCCGAAGCACTTGCGTGCTGCGGCGGCTTTCCACACCGTCAAGACAACGACGCCCATCGATCGGACCGAAAGATCCGACCGCCGCCGGGAAACCATCGCACCAGAGGTCGCGCGGCCGGCGCCACCGTCTTCAGGCGTTCGCGGCCGCCTTCGTCTCGGTGACTGCGGCGATCACCTCGTCCGCCACGTTCTTTGGCACCGGTTCGTAATGCGAGAACTCCATGGTGTACGACGCGCGACCGCTGGTCATCGAGCGTAGCTGGCCGATGTATCCGAACATCTCCGAGAGCGGGACGATCGCGACGACCGCGATGTTGGCGCCGCGCTCCAGCTGATCCTGAATCATTCCACGGCGGCGGTTCATATCGCCGATAACATCGCCCAGGTAGTCGCCCGGCGTCACTGTCTCGACCTTCATCACCGGCTCGAGCAGGATGGGGCCGGCCTTGCGCATCGCTTCGCGGAAGCATGCCTTGGCCGCGATCTCGAACGTCAGCGCGTTCGAATCGACGTCATGGTAGCTCCCGTCCGTGAGCGTGGCGCGGAAGTCCACGGTCGGGAAGTGCGCCAGCACGCCGTCTTCCTTCTGAATCTTGAGCCCCTTTTCCACCGACGGCACGTATTCGCGCGGCACGGAACCGCCCGAGGTCGCATCGACGAATTCGAAACCCTGGCTGCGCTCGAGCGGCTCGAAAGTGATCCACACCTCGGCAAACTGGCCGGAACCGCCGGTCTGCTTCTTGTGCACGTACTGCTCGTCGACCTTGCGCGTAATGGTCTCGCGATAGGCGACTTGCGGCTCACCCATGGTGCCTTCGACATTGAATTCCGTGCGCATGCGATCGAGCGTCACTTCGAGGTGCAGCTCACCCATGCCGCGCAGAATCGTCTGACCGGTTTCGCGATCCGTCTCCAGATGCAGCGAAGGATCGGCACGAACCATCTTCGCGAGCGCGGCGGAGAATTTCTCCTGATCGGCCTTGACCTTCGGCTGCACGGACACGCTGATCACCGGGTCCGGGAAGCGCATGCGCTCGAGGATCACCGGATGGGCGGAATCACACAGTGTGTCACCGGTTTCCGTCTCCTGCATGGAGACGAGCGCGATGATGTCGCCGGCGCGCGCCTCTTCGATCGGATTCGCTTCCTTGGCGTACATCTCCACCATGCGGCCGATCTTTTCGCGCTTGCCGCGCGTGGTGTTCTGCACGGAGGCGCCCCTGGTGAGCACGCCCGAGTAGACGCGCACGAACGTCAGAGCGCCGTACGCATCATTGATCACCTTGAACGCCAATCCGCTGAACGGCTCGTCATCCGAGCACTTCCGCTCGCCGACGACGTTTCCGTCCTCGTCCAGCGTCTTGATGGCCGGGACGTCCGTGGGCGCCGGCATGTAGTCGACAACGGCGTCCAGCACCTGCTGCACGCCCTTGTTCTTGTATGAAGAGCCGCACAGCACGGGGGT
>JAJZZR010000043.1 GCA_021797465.1 Pseudomonadota bacterium
TGGCTTTCCAGTCCATGAATGGTTCCTCGATCGTGCCGAGGAGACCCTACGTTCAACGATGGAGGTGGGCCAAAATTCGTCAGCACACATGGGCCAAAATTCAGTAGCAAAGCCAAAGCGGCTCATATTGAGTGGAGAGGCGCCACGGAACCGATAAATCGATTGCCGGACATCGCCAACGACCCAGGGGCCGGCGGCTGGGTCGGCCAGCTGCTTGAGCAACGTGGCGCTCGCCGTGTTCATGTCCTGGTATTCGTCGACCAGGATATGCCGGTAGGTCTGGCGGATTTCGGCGGCGACGTCGGTGTAGTTATTCAGCAGCTCGACGCTACGCGCGATAAGATCGCCGAAGTCCACCCAGCCCCGGGTTTCCAACGCCTTCTGATAGACCGCATAGATGTGGGCGGCTTCGAGGGCTTTATCCTTGGCTTCGCCCTCCGACATGGCCTGCGCCCGCGCATGGTACGTCGGCGGGTCGCACAACTCATCCTTGGCCCGCGATATGGCGTTCAGCACCGACTTCAGGCCGCGTAGCGGTTCCTGCAGGTCAAAATAATAGTCGAGCTTGAGTTGTTGGAGCTCAGACTCCAGAAGGAACAGCGAGTCTGCCCGGTCCAGGAGCTTCGGCGCCCTGCGCAGGCCTAATCGATCTCCGTAGAGGCGGAGCAGTTCCTGGCCGAAGGCGTGAAAGGTGCTGCACCAAACCGCGGTCGCCTCGGCTCCAAGTTCGAGACGCAGGCGGCGGGAAAGATCATCGGCAGAGGCGTTGGAATAGGTTAGGGCAAGAATGGACGCCGGATCGGCTTGCTTCTCGCGGACAAGCCACGCTGTCCGAGCCACCAAAGTGCGCGTTTTGCCGGTGCCGGGGCCGGCTCGCACCTGCACAGGACCTGGATCTGCCTCCGCCGCAAGTCGTTGGCTGTCGTCCAACGACGGACGTTCACCGTCAGAGGCGGACGGCCGATCTTCCGGTAGCAACAGTGCGTCGGCCATCTGTTGCTGGACCAGATTCAACGGAAGACCCAGTTCGGCGGCGATCGTATCGGCTGTGAGGCGTTGCGCCAGACACACCGCCTTGAGGCGCCGACGAGGCAGCAACAACTCCCGGCCATAGACATTTGCCTGGGCTTCCCGGCGCTGCTTTGGGCTATAGGCGTCGCTCTCGCCTACCGCCGAGCTTTCGGGTTCGGCGGCCGCATACGGATCGACGTCACCATCGTGGCAGTCGTCCTTCGGGTGATGCAGTCGGTGATGCCCGAATTCGTGGGCTACGTGGAAGGCCCGGTCCTCGGGGCTAAGCGCCGCCGATACCAGAATTCTCGGGCCGTCGGGATCGTAGGAGGCCTCGGTGTTGTCCAGCAGCACATCGCCCGCAGGCAACACCATGACCTTGACCCCGCTAGCCTTCTCCGCCGCGGCCAGGAGGTCGTTGGCCGGCAACAGACCCATCTGCGGGTTCAGTTCGTCGTGCCAAGCCGCAGCCTGCGCGCGCAGTTCGAACCAAGCGCTCATGCCGTCGGCTCATCCGCATCCGCAAGTCGCTGCAACCAAAAGGTCTTGAGATCGTCCGAAAGCGTTGAGGCATTGATAGCCACTGCAAACGTCTCGGTTTCGATTTTGATTTGCCCTTTCGCCTTGCGCAGGTTGCCCGTGGAAGACGCGATCGGCGCCCCGGTGACCGAGGCAATCACATGTGCTGGCGGAATGCGAAGCTCGTCGGCAATTCTACGAAACATTTCCATTGGCCGCCGCCCGACGATGCGGCGGCGGTCCAGTTTCATGATCAATCCCGAATCCAGGCCGACGCGAACGGCGACTTGGTCTTCGGTTAGACCGCTCGCACGGATCAGCTGCGACAGACGCTGAGGCAGTGGTTCGGCCTCCTGCCCTCCGCTTTTGCCATAGACGTCCATTGAGGCATCCCTTGGTGCATCGTGACGGTGGGCCAAGACCCGGCTCACGCCAATATTTGCAAATTGTTCCACGCTGCATCCGGAAGGTGTCGTCTCGTCCTTCAAAGCTGTTTGAACGGCGAGATTAGCGAAGAACGCCACCAGCGCGTCGCGATACTGGGGATAGGCGGCAATCGCCACCATGAGATTCTCATGCGTCGGCTCGACGCCGTCGACGAGGAGGTCGAGGATGACGTCATCCGCCGTTGGCTGATCCATACGGGTCATGACTCTGCTCCATGCGCTACGCGCATCTGCTTGATTGCGGTGTTTATCCAATTTCGAATTTGACGGTCGCTCATCGGCTTGAACCTCTCGCAGAGGGTCGGCGCGCCGTCTGGGCCATCCTTGAGCGGCCAGTTGTAGATGTGCCGGAGGATGAAGGCTTCCCGGTGCCGCGGATCGGTTACCGCGTTAAGGTACCTCAGTGCGCCTCCAGCCTCTTCCTCTGCCTTTGCGAGCAATTGCTCTACAGGGTTGGGTGCATCTGACGCGAGACGGTCGACGGCCTGTGTGTACTGCCCGTCTTCATCGCGATCCGCCGATTGAAATTCCCGCGCCTTGGGACGATCTGGCCCGATTGCGCGGAGCGTCACCTGTTTGGCGATGGTCGCCGCGTCGATCTCAAGATATTCGGCCGTACGTGACGGTGGGGCTTCGTTGAGTAGATCGCCGAGTTCATTCGCGACCGCGATCTGGATCTCTTCGCTGTCGGCCGTACCGTAGCCCCGTGACCAACGGTCGACGATGGGCTTCACCCGTTCGAGGAATTGATATGTAAGCATACCCAGAACATGCGGATCGTTGTCACGCCGCCGAAGGCGGATGAGATGAACTAAGGTCTCGATCCGCCAGGATTGGTCGCACCAGACGGTATGCGACATGCCCAGAGCGCGGGCGATCTCGTCCTCCACAGCCTGGTGGCGTGTGTAGGGCTCGCCGCTCGTCCGGAAGCACGTCAGAGGTGCCGCCCGCATTTGGGCGGTCTCCTGATGCTGCTGATCCGGCGACGATTGGCTCATGCCAGGCTCAAGAGTGGTTTAGGCACGACCGGAAGTCCGGACCCAAAATTTTTTGAGTTCGATTTTCCTGCGCCTTTGGAAGCCACCTCGCCGGCCAAGGCGGAATATATGCGGACGCCCGCCAATGGATCACCATCTCCAGCCGCCAAACACCTTCTCGTTGACGGGTGATCGAAGCGTGTAGGCATCACTCGATCGACTTCTCGATGAACCCGAGGGTGTTGGCATTCTCGACCAGCGTCCGCACCTTGGCGCGCTCAAGACCGCCGGGCACTTCCGCTTCGATCTCGAGCCTGAGCTTCACCTGGCTGCCCGGCAGCGTGGTGAGCTGCTCGACGATCGCCTCGACGATTTGATGGATGTCCCGCGCCGGCCGCTCCGGCGAGATCATCACCGCGCCGGTAAACCGCGTCGGCTTCTTTTCGACGGGCGTCGGCGCGCCGCCAGCTGACGGCTCCTCTAGCCCCGGCGCTTTCTCATCAGGCCCAGCAGGAGCGCCGCCGGCTGCGGGTTGTGGCGGCGCTGGCCGGTGAGCATCTGCCACGTCCAGCTTGATGATCACGCTGTCGCTATCGATCACCACCGGCGCGTTGCCGCCCCGTTCGATCGCGAGCCCCAGATAGGTGTCCGTCTTCTCGTCCCAGCGCTCGGCGTAGGCGAAGGGGCCGGGCAGCATGCCGCTGACGGCCGACTGCACGGCCTTGATCAGGACCTCCTGGTTCTTCAGGCGCG
>JAJZZR010000070.1 GCA_021797465.1 Pseudomonadota bacterium
GGCGACCTCCCCGACACGCCGGATGTTCTCGACCCGGTCGGCGTCCGTGAAGCCGAGGTCGCGGTTCAACCCGTGGCGCACGTTGTCGCCGTCGAGCATATAGGTATGCGCGCCGTGGGCATGCAGCTCGCGCTCCACGATGTTTGCGATGGTGCTCTTGCCCGAACCCGACAGACCCGTGAACCACAGGACCGCCGGGCGGTGGCCGTTGAGGCGCACCCGCGCGGACTTGTCGACCAGCAATGCCTGCCGATGGATGTTCGTGGCGCGACGCAGGCCGAAGCTGATCATGCCCGCGCCGACGGTCGCGTGCGTGAAGCGGTCGATCAGCACGAAGGCGCCGGTGGCGCGGTTGTCCTCGTACGCATCCAACGCCACCGGCGAGGCGGTGGATAGATTGCAGAACCCGATCTCGTTCAGTCCCAATGTCTTGGCCGCGATGTGCTCCAGCGTGTTGACGTCGACCTTGTGCTTCAGACTGGTCACGCGCGCGGGCACGTAGCGCGTGCCGATGCGCAGCAGGTACGAGCGACCCGGGAGCATGGGTTCCTCGACCATCCACAGGACCTGCGCGGCGAACTGATCGACCACTTCCGGGCGCGCCTGGGCGTGCGCCAGCACATCGCCGCGCGCGATATCCACTTCGTCCGCCAGCGTCAGCGTGACGGCGTCACCGGCGCGCGCCTCGGGCAGATCGCCATCGGCGGTGACGATGCGCTCAACCTTGCTTTCCCGGCCGGACACGGCCACCACCAACCGGTCGCCGGGCCGCACGACACCCGAGGCGACGGTACCGGAAAAGCCGCGGAATTCCGCATTGGGGCGGTTGACCCACTGCACGGGAAAGCGCAGCGGCTTGTCGTCGAGCCCCTCGCCGACATCGAGCGCCTCGAGCTGCTCGATGAGCGTCGGGCCCTCGTACCAGCTCATGCGTTCGGAGCGGTGCACCACGTTGTCGCCGTAGCGGGCCGACAGCGGAATGCTGGTGATGGAGGTGAACTTCAGCGCCGCGGCGAAGCCGAGATAATCGGCGACGATGTGATGGAAGCGTTCCCCGGAGAACTCGACCAGATCTATCTTGTTGACCGCGAGCACCACGTGCTTGATGCCGAGCAGCGCGCAGATGTAGCTGTGGCGGCGTGTCTGCGTGAGCACTCCCTTGCGCGCATCGATCAGGATCACCGTCGCCTGGCAGTTCGAGGCGCCGGTAGCCATGTTGCGTGTGTACTGTTCGTGCCCCGGCGTGTCGGCCACGATGAAGGCGCGGCGCGCTGTGGCGAAGAATCGGTAGGCGACATCGATGGTGATGCCCTGTTCGCGCTCGGCCTGCAACCCGTCGACCAGCAGCGCCAAATCGAGCTCCTCGCCCGTGGTGCCGTGCCTGCGGCTGTCGCGCTCGAGGGCGCTCAACTGGTCCTCGTGGATCAGCTGAGTGTCGTACAGGAGCCGGCCGATGAGGGTCGACTTGCCGTCATCGACCGAGCCGCAGGTCAGAAAGCGCAGCAGCGCCTTGCCCGAGGTGCTCTCGCGGCCCGCGTCGGCTCGGGGCGGCGCGGCGGCCGAGGGTCCCGCACCCTCCGGCGCGTGCGTCTCAGAAGTATCCGTCACGTTTCTTCTTCTCCATTGATGCCGCCTCGTCGGCGTCGATCAGCCGCCCGGAACGCTCCGAAGTACGCGTCACGAGCATCTCCTCGATGATCTCGTCTATCGTCGTGGCCCGACTCTCGATCGCGGCGGTGAGCGGATAGCACCCCAGGGAGCGGAAACGCACCATGCGCACCTGCGCGCGCTCCCCGGACTTGAGCGGCATGCGCTCATCGTCGCGCATGATCAGCTGGCCATCACGCTCGATCACCGGACGCGGCGCGGCGAAGTACAGCGGCACCACCGGGATGCCCTCGGCGCGGGTGTACTGCCAGACATCGAGCTCGGTCCAGTTGGAGAGCGGGAAGACCCGGATCGTCTCGCCCGCGTTGATCCGGGTGTTGTAGAGATTCCACAGCTCGGGCCGCTGGTTGCGCGGGTCCCACACGTGACCCGGCGAGCGGAACGAGAAGACGCGCTCCTTGGCGCGGCTTTGCTCCTCGTCCCGGCGCGCCCCGCCGAAGGCCGCATCGAATTGCCACTTGTCGAGCGCCTGCTTGAGCGCCTCGGTCTTCATCACCTGCGTGTGCAGCTTCGATCCGGAGCTGATGGGATTGATGCCGCGGGCGAGCCCCTCGGGGTTGGTATGCACGAGGAGCTTGACGCAGTGACGGGCGGCGATCTGATCACGAAAGCGGATCATCTCGCGGAATTTCCAAGTGGTGTCGATGTGCAGCAGCTGGAACGGCAGCTTGCCGGGGTAGAAGGCCTTCAGCGCCAGATGCAGCATGACGCCCGAGTCCTTGCCGATCGAGTACAGCATGACCGGATTGCGGAACTCCGCGGCAACCTCACGGATGATGCCGATCGACTCCGACTCGAGGCGGCGCAGGTGGGGCGAGAGGGATGCGCGCCGGGGAACGCGGGCGCTCGCGGTGGTGTCGTCCATTGGGGTTCAGGCGGCCAGTGGTACCAACGGGATTGGCCCGCCGGCGACGAAGAAGGAATTACGGAAGCCCGGCTTGCCGTAGCGCAGCGGCGCGCCATCGGGTGCCAACACCTGGCCGCCCGCCGCCGCGAGCACTGCGTGCCCGGCCGCGGTATCCCATTCCATGGTCGGACCGAGGCGCGGATACAGATCCGCCTCGCCCGCGGCGACCAGACAGAATTTCAGCGAGGAACCGACCGAGACACGCTCTCGGACCGAGTAGCCCAGCAGGTAAGTCTCGGTTTCCGGCGTGGCATGTGATCGCGACACCACCGCCGTCAGCCCACCCTGAGGCGCAGCGCGCACACGCAGCGCCTGGCGCGGCCCGGCCGCGGCGGAGCGAGGCTCGGCCGGCTGCGCGCAGCGGAATGCCCGCCGCACCTGTGCATCGCCGGCGTAGAGCGTGCCCCCCACCGGCGCGTAGACCACGCCGAGCACCGGCACGCCGGAGCGGATCAGCGCGATGTTGACCGTGAAGTCCCCGCGGCGCGCGATGAATTCCTTGGTGCCGTCGAGCGGATCGACCAGGAAGAACGCCGCGCCGACCGTCGGAACATCCCCGGCGGCGCAGGACTCTTCGGCCACCACCGGAACCTCGGGAACGATGCGGGCCAGGCCCTCGAGAATGACCGCCTCGGCGGCGTGATCGGCCTCCGTGACCGGTGTACGGTCCGCCTTGTACTCGACGGCGGCATCGCCGCGGAGGTAAACGGCATAGGCCTCCCGGCCGGCGGCCACCGCCACCGGCAGCAGCGCCTCGAGGAGCTCGGAATCTGTGATCGGGGACACAGGATCGATCCGTTGGAAAACCGAACCACAGTCTACACAATGCGCCGCCCCGCCGGCTGCCGGGCGGCGCACGGTCCGCCAGAATTTCCGGTTATGTCCTCAGGCGCACATGTTCAGGGGGTGCCGAGCGGTGACGGGGAGAGCGGCAGCCCGAGCGACTCCGCCACTGCCGCATGGGTAATGGCGCCGGCGTGCACATTCAGCCCCGCGGCGAACCCCGCGTCGCGCCGCAGCGCTTCTTCCCAGCCGAGCTCGGCAATCTGGCGCACGTACGGCAGCGTGGCATTGGTGAGTGCGAACGTTGAGGTACGCGCCACCGCGCCGGGCATGTTCGCGACGCAATAGTGCACCACACCGTCGACGACGAACGTCGGTTCGGCGTGAGTCGTCGCTTTGCTGGACTCGAAGCAACCGCCCTGATCGATGGCGATGTCGACGAGCACCGAGCCGGGCCGCATGTTCGAGAGCATGGCGCGTGTGACCAGCTTCGGGGCCGCCGCTCCGGCGATCAACACCGCCCCGATCACCAAGTCCGCCTCCTCGACCAGCCGCTCGATCGTCGCGGTCGTCGAGTACGCGGTGCGCAGCGATGCGCCGAATTGCTCGGAAAGCTGACGCAGCCGCCCGAGCGAGCGGTCGACCACCGTCACGTCGGCGTGCATACCGACGGCCATCTGCGCTGCATGGGTACCGGCGACCCCGCCGCCCAGGATGACGACCTTCGCCGGCAAAACACCCGGCACGCCCCCGAGCAGCACGCCGGACCCGCCATTGGCCTTCTGCAGACAGGTGGCGCCGACCTGTACCGACATGCGGCCTGCCACTTCGCTCATCGGGGTCAGCAGCGGCAGCCCGCCATTGTGCGTGACGGTCTCGTAGGCGATGGCCGTGGCGCCGGATTTCATCAGGGCACGCGCCTGGTTCGGATCCGGCGCCAGATGCAGGTACGTAAAGAGCACCTGATCCCGGCGCAACATCGCGCACTCGGCCGGCTGCGGCTCCTTCACCTTCACGACCAGGTCGGCGCCGGCAAACACTTCGGCGGCGCCGGACACGATCCGGGCGCCGACCGCCTGGTAGGTCGCGTCAGGAAACCCGATACCGAGTCCGGCGCCGGACTGGATCAACACCTCGTGGCCCGCGCCGGCGAGCTCGCGCACCCCTGCCGGCACCAGCCCGACCCGATACTCGTGAACCTTGATCTCGCTTGGAACCCCGATACGCATGGGACTCTCCCCCGGATGGAATGCGTCCAAAGCTTACGGAGCGCGATCGGTGGGAGCTTGCGAATTACGCACTAAAAACCCATTCTGCCGCATAAACTGTCTCATCATTGTTCTTTTATGGCAGACTATTGCCACTATGAGCCTCGATCGCTACGATCACGCCATCCTGCGCAGGCTGCAGCAGGATGCTCGCATCACCAACGCGCGCTTGGCCGGCGAAGTGAGCCTGTCCGAGTCCGCCTGCCTGCGGCGGGTTAAATCACTCGAGGAGTCCGGCCTCATCCAGGGGTACACCACGCTCATCGATCAGCACAAGGCCGGCTATCCGGTGAACGTGTTCGTCAATATCACGCTCGACCGCCAGAGCCAGTCCGGGCTCGAGGCCTTCGAGTCGGCGGTGCGCAAGATTCCCCAGGTGATGGAGTGCTACCTGATGACCGGGGAGCACGACTACCTGCTGCGCCTGGTGGTGGCCGACCTCGATGACTTCGAGCGCATCCACAGCCAGCACCTCACGCGCCTGCCGAGCGTGGTCCGTATCCAGTCGAGCTTCGCCATGCGCACGGTCACGCGCTCGGCAGTGCTGCCGGTGCGTTAGCGCCGCCGAGCGCAGCCATCGGGAGCGTCTCGCCGCATGCAGGGTGCGCCGGGGTGCACGCGCTCGCAATATGCCGGCGGTCGCACGGCTGATCCGCGCAACGACAGACGCGGAGGATTCCTCAAACTCGCAGCGCGATCTTGCCGACGTGGGTGCCGGATTCCATCAGCGCATGTGCGCGGGCCGCCTCGGCCAGCGGAAAGATCGCATGGATTGGCAGTCGGAGCGACTTCGACTCGATGAGCGGCCAGATCTCGCGGCGCAGCGCCGCGCCGATCCGGCCCTTGCTCGCGACGGTCTGCGCCCGAAGCGTCGAGCCGCCGATCATCAGCCGCTTGCCCATCAGCTGCGCCAGGTCGATCTCGGCCTTGCGGCCGCCCAGGGTGGCGATGATTGCAATCCGCCCGTCGATCGCGGCCGCGGCGATATCGCGCGGCACATACTCCCCGCCGACCATGTCCAGGATGACATCGGCACCCTTGCCTTCGGTGGCGCCCAAGGTCGCGGCCACGAAGTCCTCGTGTTTGTAGTCGATGGCGACATCCGCGCCGAGCGCGGAACATGCCGCGCATTTTTCGACGCTTCCCGCCGTGACGATGACTCGGGCGCCGTATGCCTTGCCGAGCACAATGGCCGTAACGCCGATACCGCTCGAGCCTCCGTGGATCAGCAGCCACTCTCCGGTCTGCAGGCGCGAGCGCTGGAAAACGTTGTAATAGACGGTGAACACCGTCTCCGGAAGCACCGCGGCCTCCTCCAGTGAAAGGGTGCCGGGCACGGGCAGACACTGCTCAGCCGGCGCCACGGCATACTCGGCGTAGCCGCCGCCCGCGATCAGCGCGCACACCCGATCGCCTGCGGCCCACTCGCTCACCCGCGGCCCCACCCGCACCACCTCGCCCGCAACCTCCAGGCCGGGGATATCACTCGCACCGGGCGGCGGCGGATACAAGCCGCGACGCTGCAAAATGTCCGGGCGATTGACCCCGGCCGCCGCCACCTGGATCAACACCTCGCGCGGTCCCGGCTGCGGCATGGGCCGGCGCGCCGGTTGCAGAGCCTGCGGGCCGCCCGGCGCGACGATTTCCACGACGTTGATGCTAGCCGGCAATTCACTCATGCGCTGGACTCCCCTTGCAGCGCGAGCATGCCGGCGCGCCCCGGCACCCTGCCGGACTCGATCGGGCACCGCCGCAGGCGATCGCGGTCCAATGCGGCGGCATACGTCGCCAGGTCGGTCAGCATGACACCGCGCGCGCGCCACCGGGCGAGCAATCGCTCGAAGCCCGCACGGTACGCTCCGCCTTCGAGCTCGGCGTGCAGAGTGAACACATGATCGCGGGGCGTCTCGGTCAACGCCAACAGGTGGTCGATCGGATCCACTCCGCGCAGATCCGCACGGCCGATCAGCTCATCGAGCGTCGGAAGCGTGGTCGGCAATTGTGGAACGGGGATCTCGCGACCGTCCACGACCGGGACGAATGGACCTACACCGCGCGTATCGGATGCGTAGCGGAAACCGGCCTCGGCCTCGAGCTGCGGCACGAAGCGATTGACCTGCCAACCGGCCGCGCCGTGCGACTCGGGTGCCCGCCCGAAGATCCGGACAAACTCCTCGCGCGCGAGCCACAGTTGGCGGCGAGTCCACAGCGCGCTCGCGCGCGCGACACCATCCTGCCACTTGACGTGATCCCAGGTGTGCACGCCCACCTCGAAGCCGCGGGCGGCGACCTCGCGCAGCACTGACTCGCAGCGCCGCCCGATCCGCGGGCCTGGCAGCAATACCCCGTAGAGCAGCGTGCGCAGCCCGTAATGACTCGCGACCGATGTCCGCCGCACCTTCCCGAGAAAGCCGCGGCGCAAGACCCGCTTGATCGCCCTTCCGGTGTGATCGGGACCCAGGCTGAAGAGAAAGGTCGCGCGGGCGCCGGCGCGCTCGAGCGCGGTCATCAGGCTCGGGACGCCCTCGAGCGTGCCCCGGTACGTGTCAACATCGATCTTGAGCGCAACGATGCTCATGGGCCCTACGGACAGTCCTCACACCAGCGCCCGCGGCCGCGCTTCCCACTCCCGGGCCGCCCGCGTCAGATCCAGAGGTCCTCGATCATCGGCTGCCGCGAGAATCCGCAGCGTTCCCTGACCGCACGCGGCATAACACGCGCCGGCACGGCCATACAGCCGCGGAGCACCCGTGTCGCCGTGCGCCTCCAGGCGGGTACGATGAATCCACAGGCGTCCCCCCCCGACGTCGCTGAACGCACCGGGAAACGGTGGCGCGACGGCACGCACCAGATTATGGATGCGCGCCGCCGGCCAACTCCAGTCGATCCGACCGTCTTCGGGGCGCCGCCGCCCGAAATATTGTCCCGACACGATCGGCTGCGCGCGCCGCGACGCGGTGCCGGCGAGCAGCCCGGGCAGCGAGCGCGCGAGGACGATTTCCGCGGCGACGGTGACCTTGGCGTACACCTCCCCGGCTTGGTCGTCCGCCAGAATCGGCACCACCATCTGATCGACGATGTCGCCCGAGTCGGCGCGCGCGATCATTTCGTGCAGCGTCGCGCCGGTCTCGCGCTCTCCGTTGAGGATCGCCCAGTTGACCGGGGCGCGACCGCGGTATTTCGGCAACAGCGAGCCGTGCATATTGAACGCGCCGCGACGTGCGCAGCGCAGCAGCGCCTCCGAGAGCAGTGCCCGGTAGTAGAACGAGAACACGAAGTCCGGCGCAAGCGCGGCCAAGCGCGCGTCGAGCCGCGCCGCGCCGGGACTTTCCGCCGTGATGACCTCGATGCCGTAGTCCCGGGCCGCCTCGGCCACGCTCGCGAACCATTGACGCTCACCCGGATCGTCGGCCACCGTGACCACCAGCGGCACCTCGACCCCGCCGGAAAGGAGCGCTTTCAAACAGCGTACGCCGACGTCGTGATAGGCGAACACGACCGCGCGAGCGCGACTCACGGCGTACGGCCCGGCTCGTGCTCGGCGCGCAGCATCTCCGTGTGATCGAGCGCCGGGTTTACTTTGCTCGCCTGCTCGCGACCCTCGCTTCGATGATCAGGATTCGCCACCGCCGGGCTGGACGTGGTGTCCGGGAATTCGCCCCGTGGCGGCTCGCCCTCCAGGATCGCCGTGATGGTGTAGCGCGGCCGCTGCCGGACCTGCTCATAGATCCGCCCCACGTACTCCCCCATCACCCCGACGCTGACCAACAGGATACCGATGAAAAAGAACGCCAGGCCGAACAAGGTGAATACGCCTTGGACTTCCGGACCGATGAAGATACGCTGAACCGCCAGCACCACCACGAAGGCGAGCGAGATCAGCGCAACCACCATGCCCACCATCGTAAAGAATTGCAGCGGCACGACGGAAAAGCCCGTCAGCAGATCGAAATTCAGGCGAATCAACCGGTAGATCGAGTATTTCGACTTCCCGGCGGCGCGCTCCGAGTGCGCCACCTCGATCTCGACCGGGTGGCGCGCGAAGGTGTACGCGAGGGCTGGCACGAAGGTACTCACCTCCAGGCAGCGATTGATGGCATCGACGATGGTGCGGTGGTAGCCGCGCAACATGCAACCCTGATCGCTGATGCGAATCTGTGTGGTGCGCTCGCGAATCCGGTTCATCAGCCGGGAGGCCGCCTTGCGCCACAGCGCGTCTTGCCGCCGCGCGCGCACCGTGCCGACGTAATCGGCGCCCTGATCCATGGCCGTCACCAGCTTGCCGATCTCCTCCGGCGGATTCTGCAGGTCCGCGTCGAGCGTGATGACGTAATCGCCGCGCGTGTGCGCGAAGCCGGCCAGGATGGCCATGTGCTGGCCCGCATTGCGCGTCAACAGCACGACGCGCGTGCGCTCCGGCCGGCGCTCGAACAGCTGGCGCAGTACCGCCGCCGACCGGTCACGGCTGCCGTCGTCGACGAAAATGACCTCGTAACCGCGCCCGAGCGCATCGAGCACCGGATACAGGCGCTCGGCCAGCGCCTCGAGCCCGGCTTCCTCGTTGTACACGGGGATGACGACCGAGATCGTCGCACTCATCGCAGCGCTCCGCGCAGCACCTCGTCGACCGCCGTGACCACCCGCTCCGGGTCCGAGTCGCTCATCGCCGGGAACAGCGGTAGCGTAACCGTCTCGCGGCCGATGCGCTCGGCGTTGGGGAACTGGCCCTCGCGATAGCCGAGCGCGCGATAGGCGCCAAACAGGTGGATTGCCGGGTAATGCACCCCGATGCCGATGCCGCGCGCGGCCATGGCCTCGATGAACTCCGCCCGGTCGATGCGCAGTCGATCGAGCGGCAGGAGCGCGGCGAACATGTGCCAATTGTGCCCTACGTCTCCGCGCGCCGGCAGCCGCAGCAGCGGATCCTCGTCCCACAGCGCGAAGTAGCGGGCCGCGAGCTCGCGGCGGCGCGCGTTGAAGGCCTCGAGCTGGCGCAACTGTCCGAGGCCGACGCAGGCGGCGACATCGGACAGGTTGGCCTTGCCGCCGGCGAAGTAGGTCTCGGACCGATCGGCGCCGATCTTGGCCTGACCGTGGAAGCGATGCAGTTCCAGTTCGCGCACCTCTTCGCTCGAGCCGCCGACCACCGCGCCACCCTCGATGGAGGTGATGTTCTTGTTAGGATGAAAGCTGAAACAGACCAGATCGCCGCTGCTGCCGATGCGCCGCCCGCGGTAGCTCGAGCCCATGGCCTGCGCCGCATCCTCGACCACGCGCAGCGAGTGCCGCTCGGCGAGCGCGTACACGCGATCGAGATCGACCGGAAGACCCGACAGATGCACCGGCATGATGGCGCGAGTGCGCGCGCTGATCGCCGCCTCGGCCTGATCGAGATCGATCGAGCGCGTGTCGAGATCCACATCGACGAACACCGGGCGCGCGCCGGTGCGCACCACGACGTTGGCGCTCGCCACGAAGCTCATCGCCGGCACGATTACCTCATCCCCGGCGCCGATGCCGCAAGCCAGCAGCGCGTGCTCGAGGCTGGCCGTGGCCGAGGTTTGCGTTCGCACCGGCCGACCACCGAAGTACGCGGAAAGTGCCGCCTCGAAGGCTTGCACTTTCGGGCCACTGGCGAGCCAGCCGGAGCGTAATACCTCCGCGACCTCGGCGATGGTCTGCTCATCGATGCTCGGTCGGGTAAAGGGAAGAAAGGAACTCATACCTTACGAACGCGCCACCAGCACCACGCCGAAAATGATCACCAGAATTCCCGCCACCCGCTCCAGGTTGGGCGCCTCTCCAAGCAGCCACCACGCCAGGCCCACGTTGATGATGTACCCGAGGGACAGCATGGGATACGCCTGGGTCACCGGCACCCTCGACAACCCGATGACCCACACGATCAGCGACACGCCGTAACAGCCTAGCGCGAACCACAGCCACGGCACGGCGGCGAGCTCGAGCAGGCGCCTGGTGACGTTGACGCCAGAGCCGAACAGCGCGCCGGTATCGTCGGTGGCGGCCTTCAGACCGAGCTGGGCCACCGCGTTCAGCAGGACGCCGCCGAACAGGAAGCCGAATACCGACCACTTCATCGTCGGCTCACCGCCACGGTGAAACTGTCCCGCCCGATCACCCGGCCCGGCAGGCCTTCCTTACGATAGCGCCGCCACACCGGCAGACCGAAGAACGCGATTGCATCATGGCTCGCGTCCCAGCGCCGAACGAACTGCTGCGGTGTCGCGGTCATCCGGCCGGGCTGGAGCCTCTCCCCGTAACCCAGCTCCCCGGCGTAGCCCACCAGGGTCACCAGCCGGCCGAGGTACGGCGGGATGGTCTGCCGATACTGGCCCACGCTGTAGAGCGCGGTACCGGGGTGAACGTCGGGTTTGATTTCCTGCACGAGCTGATAGGCCGAACGCGAAGGCGGAATCACCGCGTACTCGCACAACAGCGCCTGCCAGACGAAGACGAACATCAGCATCACCACGAACATTCCGACGGGCACGCGCTCCGCGCCAGCCTCGTCCGACGCCCGCGGCCCGGCCACCGCCGCAATGAGCGCCGCGACTACCGCGGCAACCGCCCAGGTAATCGCCGCACCCGGGATGAAGCCGTTGCGGTCGTGTGAATACACGAGCAGCCCGGCCGCCAAGAACACCGCCAGGCCCGCCGCGGTCCACGTTGCCCGGGCGATTCCGCCCGGCCGGCGCACGATGTACACACCGGTCAGCGCAGCCAGTGGCGGGAACATCGGCAGGATGTAGGTCGCGAGTTTGGAGTGCGACAGCGAGAAGAAGATCAGCGTCAGCACCGAGTACAGCAGCAGAAATTTCAGCGGCTTGAAGTGCGGCACCGGGCCCGGATCGGACCAGGTCGCGCGCGCCGCGCGCGCCAGCGGCAGCAGCCAAGCGAACGCGCCGATCACCAGGATCACGATGAAGTAGTACCACGGCTCGATGCGCCGCGCCCGATTGGTCAGAAAGCGCTCGAAGTGCTGAACGATGAAAAAATAGTGCGCGAACGTCGGATTGCGCAGCGACACCAGGACGAGCCAGGGCGCCCCGATCGCGACCATGATCGGCACCCCGAGCCCCGCGTGCAAGCGCCGCCAGGGACGCCAGTCCCGCTCCACTACGGTGTAGCCGATCAGCGCCAGCCCCGCCAGCACGTACACTTCCAATCCCTTGGTCAGCAACGCCAGCGCAGCCAGCGCCCAGGACAGCAGCATCCAGTTACGTTCCGATTTGGAGCCCGGCTCGGCACATTGCCCGCGTGTGAAGGCGAGCACCATCGCCGTCAGCCAGAAACATAAGCCCGCATCGAGCAGATCGAGGTGCGCGACGATACCGAAATACGGACTCATGGCCAGCAGAGCCACCGCGGCCAGCGCCGAGCGCCGATCGTACAGCCGCGCGAGCCACGCATAGATCAACGCCAGACAGCCGAACCCGAGCCCCACGGTCCAGAGCCGTGAGGTGAGATTACCCACGCCGAACACCGAGTAGATCGTCGCGGTCGCCCAGTACTGCAAGGCCGGCTTCTCGAAGTACTTCAGGCCATCGAGCCGTGGCGTCACCCAGTTGCCGGTGACGAGCATCTCGCGGGGAATCTCCGCGTAGCGACCCTCATCCGGATCGAGCATCGGACGGATCTGCATGGTGGCGAACCAGACCACCCCCAGCACGATCCACGCCCACCACCTGAGTCCGCCGGCGCGTGTGCGCGCTGTGCTCATGACTTCGCTTCCCCGCGCAACCGCCGCCTAAAGTCCACTCGCCGCCGCATTGAGCGGATCGAAGCTGCCGAGCTTGACGTAGAAATCGATCGTACGGCGGATCGCGGTATCGAGGTCGGTATGGGGCTGCCAGCCGAGGTCGCGCTTGGCCGCTTGAATCGCCGGAACGCGCACCTGAATGTCCTGGTAGTACTTGCCGTAGTACTCCCCGGCGGAGACCTCGATGATCTCCGTGGCCTTGGCCGCGTCGCGCAGCTCGGGGAACTCCTGCGCGATGCGGATGGTCCGCTCGGCAAGCTCGCGGATCGAGACACAATTATCCGGATTGCCGATATTGAAGATGCGGCGGGTCGCCCGTCCGTCGCGGTTCTCGAGAATCGTCAGCAGGCACTCGATGGCGTCATCGATGAAGGTGAAGAGGCGCTTCTGGCGGCCGCCGTCGACCAGCTTGAACGGCCGACGATACAGAACGTTGGAGAGAAACTGCGTGAACACCCGCGAGCTGCCCTCCTTGGGCTCTTCGATGTTGTCGAGATTCGGCCCGATGAAATTGAACGGCCGGAACAGCGTGTAGTCCAGGCTGTCGCGCACGCCGTACGCGTAAATCACCCGGTCGAGAAGCTGCTTGGAGGCGGCGTAAATCCAGCGTTGCTTGTTGATTGGACCGTACACCAGCGGGCTCGTCTCCTCGTCGAGTACCGCGTCCGGGGACATGCCGTACAGCTCGGAGGTCGACGGAAACACCAGCCGCTTGCCGTACTTGACGCAGTGACGCACCACGGTGAGATTGGCTTCGAAATCGAGCTCGAAGACCCGCAGCGGATGGGTGACGTACTGGGCGGGATTGGCGATCGCCACCAGCGGCACGACCACGTCGCACTTCTTGACGTGATACTCGACCCATTCCCTGTTGATGGTGATGTCGCCCTCGACGAAGTGGAAGCGGTCGTCCCGCGGCAGGTCGCCGAGCTTGTTGTCGGCCAGATCGATGCCGTAGACCTCCCAGTCCCGCTCGCGCAGGATCGCACCCGTGAGCGCGCTGCCGATGAATCCGTTCGCTCCGAGAATCATGATCTTCAGTGCCATGGAAGTCCTTACGTGCCGCCGGTCGGCCCGATGCATAAAAAACGTAATTTTACCAGCTTCCAGCCGGCAAGCGCGCGGACTTCGGTCCGGCGCGCACCCGCTCACGGCGCACGCCGGGGTCCTCGTACGGCTCAGAAGCGCAGGCCCACCGTGATCGGCACGAACTCGGTGGGATCGGTGGTTTGTATGCGCTGATAGCGCGCCTCGACGAACAGCGTCTGGCCGTCGTGCAGCGCGAAATCGAGACCGATGCCGGCATTCCAGGAGAAGCGCGTGGCCGAGCCGCTGGCGACCTCCACCTGCCCCGGCACCAGACCGTACGCGCAGTAACCAAACCATGGATCACACAGGTAGCTGCCGAACGCCACGGTCTGGGTGAGTCCGACATGCATGTGATCCACACCGACTCCCACCAGCGTGAAGCCGGTGACCCGCGGAGAGATGGGCACCCGATATTCCGCGTCGACGTTCAGCCCGAGCACATTGCCGAAGCCGCCGTCGATCTGGGTCTGGTCCGCCGCCTCGTTGATGGCGATGAGGTTGCGCGTGGCGCTGAATTCGCTGTAATCGACATCAGCGCGTAACGCGATCGGCACTGTCGGCCGCGGCTGCCAAGTCAGTCCACCGCCGAGCGTCCACCCGCCCTGGAAGTACTGCGAGGTGGTTCCAATGGTCGGGCTGTACCCCATGTCGAGATGCCAGCGCACGGGTTGCACGGGTCTGAAAGTTTGCTCGTAGTACGTCTGCGCCGACGCCTGAGCCGACAGGCCGAGGAGGATCAACGCCCCGAGCGGGTAAAGATAACGATTCATGTGATGAGCTCCTTACGGCGCCGCCTGGCGCCCCATCCCGCCGCCCGCGCCGCGCGCGCCAAGAGCGCTCACGCGACACGCAGCTTACGTTTGACCACTTGCGCGATGTCGTGCATCTCCTCGATGCCCAGCAGCATCGCACTACCAAAGAACGCGCCGACGCCTGTTACGATGACCAGCAACAGCCCGCCAAGTTTCGGCCAGAAGGCCTCTCCCGGCCAATTGGCGAGCAACCAGCTCGAGCCGCCCCAGCAGATCAGCGCAAGTCCTGCACAGGCAACGCTCAGCCTCGCCAGCAGCCTCAGCATGGCGCGCGATTCGAGCCGACCGAGGTGCCGGCGCATCAGAGCATACAGCACCACGAAATTCGTGGTGGCCACGCACGCGGTCGAGAACGCCAGGCCCTGCGGGCCCCAGTGTAGCCGCAAGGTCGTCAACCAGCACAGCAGCACGTTCAGACCCATGGCGCACAGACTCACCACCATCGGAGTCTTGCGCCGATCGATGGCGTAGAAGGCGTTGACGAGCACCTTGAGCGCCGCATATCCACACAGCCCGATGGCGTACAGGCGCAGCGCGTCGGCCGTCTCGAGCGCATCGTGCGCGCTGAAGCGGCCGTGTTGGTATAGCACCGAGACAATCGGGCCGGCGAGCATGATCAGGCCGATCGCCGCGGGCACCGTCATCAGCAGCACCAAGCGCAGACCGCGGGCGAGCTCGGTGCGAAACCCCTCGTGATTACCGGCCGCGGCCATCCGCGAGAGCATGGGCAGGGCCACCGTGCCGAGCGCTACCCCGAACATACCGAGCGGGAACTGCATGAGTCGAAAAGCGTACTGCAGCCAGGTGATCGGTCCGTTGCCGAGTAACGATGCGAAGCCGGAATTCACCACGACATTGACCTGCACCGAGCTCGCGGCAATCAGTGACGGGCCCATGATCAATAGGATCGCCTTGACCCTCGAATCCCGCCAGCGGAAATCCGGCCGGAACCGGTAGCCAAACCGCCGCAGCCGCGGGATCTGCACCCCCAGTTGCAGCAGTCCGCCGATGAGAGTGCCGACCGCCAGCCCCACGGTGGCCTTGGGACCGAAGTGCGGATCGAGCCACCAGCCCAGACCCGCACCGGCGATAATGGTGCCCAGATTGAAGAAGGAGGACGCCAGCGCGGGAATGCCGAATACGTTGCGCGCGTTCAGCATGCCCATGACAAGGGCCGCGAGCGACACGATCAGGATGAACGGATACATGATCCGCGCCAGCTCGACAGTCAGCGCCGCCTTGGCGGGACTGAACCCCCAGCCGAGCATCGCCACCAGCCACGGCGCCAGTGCAATGCCCAGCAACACCAGCCCACTGATGACGATGACCGCCAGCGTGAGCACCTTGTTGGCCAGCTGCCAGGCGGACTGCTCGCCTTCGCGCAGCAGCGTCTTGCTGAAGGTGGTGACGAAAGCGGTCGAAAGCGCCCCTTCGCCCACCAGATCGCGCAGCAGGTTCGGAATGCGAAAGGCGGTGATGTATGCGTCCATGAGCCGCCCGCCGCCGAACAGCGTGCCGAACACGATCAAGCGCACCAAGCCGAGCACCCGGCTGCACAGCACCGCGAGGGCGATCAGGACGGCGCCGCGAGTATTGAGCTTCTCGCCCGGCGCGCTCGCGGGCACAGGTGGTTCAGGGCAGGCCATCGGGTACGGTCTCAGCGAAGCGCAACGGCCGGCGATTCCGTCACCACCGCCTCGCATTCACCGCACCCGCCCCGCCACCGCGGAACTCCCACCGCCAACGCGCCGCTCATCTGCTCCGCCTGCTTTCCTCGCCGTCCGCGGCGCACCGCCGCCGCGCGCGCAAGCATACCGGCCGGCACTGGCCGGCGCGAGCCGGCCGAGCGGCGCTCAGCTGCGGCGCTCGGCCGCCTCGACGCAGAGGCCCTGCTCGCACGTCAGGCGCGTGCTACCACCGAGCACCTCGGCGCCGGCAAAGGCCCGTCATTTCACGCCCTAGAGGCGCACCACGAAGCGGCCCCTTGCCTGCCCCGCAACCAGCGCCTCGGCCGCCTCGGGCACGGACTCGAGGCCGATGACCGCGCGGACGATTCGCTGCTCGATCCCGGCCGGCCGCCACGGCCCAGCGAGCTGCCCCCATAGCGCCAGACGCCAGGCGTGCGGCACCTGCACCGAGTGGATCCCCAACAGGCTTACGCCGCGCAGGATGAGCGGCATGACCGTGCCGGTGAGCGCCGGCGACTGCGCGAGCCCGATGCAGGCGATATTGCCCCAAGGCTTGACGGTGCGTGTCAGATACGCCAGCACCTCGCCGCCGAGGTTGTCCACCGCCCCGCCCCAAACAGCCTTCTCGAGCGGCTTGCGGCCCAGATCCAGGCCCGCCCGCTCGATCACCTCATCGGCGCCGAGCTCGCGCAGAAACGCGCCGGACTCCGGCTTGCCGGTGATCGCCGCGGTGGCGAAGCCCGCGCGCTTCAGCAGCGCAAGCGCGATGCCCCCGACTCCGCCGGTGGCGCCGGTCACCGCGATGGGTCCGTGCGCGGGATCCTGGTGGTTCTCGAGCATGCGCCTCAGCGCCAGCGCGGCCGTGAAGCCCGCGGTTCCAAGCGCCATTGCCTCGAGGAGGCTCAGTCCCGATGGCAGCGGCACGAGCGCATCGGCGGGCACGCGTGCATATTCAGCGAATCCCCCGTCCAGCCACTCCCCCAGCCCCGCGCCGGTGGCCAGCACCCGGTCTCCCGGCTTGAAGCCCGCGTCGCTGCTGTGCTCGACCACTCCAGACAAATCGATGCCCGCAACCCGCGGGTACGAGCGCAGGATTGCGCCTCGGCCGGTCACCGCCAGCGCATCCTTGTAATTGAGCCCCGAGAAGGCGACCCGCACGAGAACCTCGCCCGGGGTCAAGTCCTCGAGGGTCACCGACTCTAGGGATGCGGAGACTCCGCTCGGGGTCTGATGGATGCGTAAGGCTTTGAAGGACGTCATGACGGCGGTGCTCGGGGACATACTCCTAAATTATTCTATCGACGCGGCGCCCACCGCGGTTCCCGGAATACCCATCATCCGGAACATGGATAATTACCCGCCGATGCCGTAGTGTAACCACCTTGTTTTTCAATCACTTGGATGGCGAACATGAGTCAGGCACTCATCTGTGATGCGATCCGCACGCCGTTTGGGCGCTATGGAGGTGCGCTGGGAGATGTCCGCACGGACGACCTCGCGGCCGTGCCGATACGCGCTCTACTCGAGCGGCACCCCCGGGTCGACTGGGCCAGCCTCGACGACGTTTATGTCGGCTGCGCCAATCAAGCCGGCGAGGACAACCGCAATGTGGCACGCATGGCGGTCCTTCTGGCCGGACTGCCGGAGAGCGTGCCCGCCTCGACCGTGAACCGACTGTGCGGCTCGAGCCTCGACGCCGTGGCCATCGCGGCGCGGGCGATCGCAGCCGGCGAAGCGCATTTGATGATCGCCGGCGGTATTGAGAGCATGACGCGGGCGCCTTACGTCCTGGGCAAAGCCAACACGGCATTCGAGCGCGGTGCCAAGCTCGAGGACACCACGCTGGGATGGCGATTCGTCAACCCGATCATCCGCAGCCGCTTCGGCATCGACTCCATGGCCGAGACCGCCGAGAATCTCGTCGCCGAGCGCGGTATTTCCCGAGCCGATCAGGACGCTTTCGCCCTGCGCAGCCAGCAACGCTATGCGCGCGCCCATGCGTGCGGGTTCTACGAGCGCGAAGTCGTCCCCGTCATCGTGACTCGCCCCAAACAGCCCCCGCAGCAGGTCTCACAGGACGAGCACCCACGGCCGCAGACCACGCTGGAGGCGCTCGCCCGTCTCCAAGGGGTCGTGCGCCCCGAGGGCTCGGTCACCGCCGGCAACTCCTCGGGCATCAACGACGGCGCCGCCGCGGTGTTGCTGGCGAGCGAAGCAACGGTACGGCGCTTCAACCTAACGCCCCGCGCCCGAGTGATCGGCGGCGCCGTGGCCGGCGTGCCCCCGCGCATCATGGGCATCGGACCGGTGCCGGCGACGCGCAAGCTGTTGTACCAGACCGGCGCATCGCTCGCGAAGATCGATTTCATCGAGCTCAATGAGGCGTTCGCCGCGCAGTCGTTGTCGGTACTGCGCGAACTCGGTCTGCCCGATGACGCCGGGCACGTGAATCCCAATGGCGGCGCGATCGCGATCGGTCACCCCCTCGGGGCCAGCGGAGCGCGGCTCATCGCCACGGCGCTCAATCAACTCGAAGCCGCAGGCGGGCGGCGCGCCCTGTGCACCATGTGCATCGGCGTCGGCCAGGGCATCGCGCTGCTGATCGAGCGCCTGTGACGCGCCGGATGCCCGCGGCACGAGCGCCTCAGACGACCCTCACACGCAATGGCTCCAGACCTGTGACACTCGCCTCCATCAGATCGCCCCGCTCGACGGCGGCCACCCCGGCAGGCGTGCCGGTGAACACGAGGTCACCGGGCGCAAGCGTCCAGGCGGCCGACAGGTGCGCGATGATCTCCGGCACACTCCAGATCATCTGCGCTACCGCGCCGCGCTGACGCTCGACGCCGTTGACATTCAGCGCGATCATCGCCGCGCCGATCTGCGTCACCTGCGACTGCGGAGTGATCGGTCCAATCGGCGCGGCGTGCTCGAACCCCTTGCCGATGCACCACGGGCCCGAGCGCTTCTTCATCTCGGCCTGCAGATCGCGCCGGGTCATATCGAGACCGACGGCGTAGCCGAACACGTGCCGCTGCGCCTCGGCGGGTGAAATGCCACTCCCACCCTCACCGATCGCCACGACCAGCTCCACCTCGTGGTGAAAGTCGCGCGTCAGGGTCGGATACGGCAGCCGCCCCGCCTCCCCCGACTCGACCGGCAGCAACGCGTCCGCCGGCTTCATGAAGAACACCGGCGGCTCGCGCCCGGTACGGCCCATCTCCTGGGCATGGGCCAAATAGTTCGAGCCCACACAATAGATGCGATGCACGGGAAAGCGCCGGGCGATGCCGGCGACCTGCGCGCTCGGTATGCGCGGCGGAGTGACGACGTAATCCATGGAGCACAGCGTAACACGCGGGCGCGACCCAATCGGCCCCGTTACAGTCGCCCTCTCAGCAATCGCGCCGGCAACAATACGATGGCCCGCAGCAACTGGAATACGCCATCCACGGCTATTCCGAGCAACCGCAGAGGCAGCAGCAGCAACCACAGAATCGGCCACACGAGCAGCGCCAGCACCGCCAGCGGCCAGCACAACACGAAGAGAATCAGCCAGAGCAGCAGCTTTGCCACCGCGCTACGCTAGCGCCATCCCGTGCCGGCGGCAAGTAGACGCCGCCGCACGCCCATCGAGCCAACCCCCGCGCCGGCTCGGTTCGTCGCGGTTGCGGAGGAGTTCGCCGCAAAACCCGCCATCCCGCCGGCCATCCGCATCCCCGTCGCGAACCGATGCGGCATCATAGCGGCTGCGCGTTCCCGTGATTTCAATCCACCGGGATCCGGCCCGCGCGCCGAAGGAGCACCTGAATGAAGCCTGTCATTCCAGTCATGACGCTTGTCTCGCTCGCAGCGTGCGCGGCGTGTCTCACGACGGCGTTCGCCGCCGGCCACACCCTTCGGCCCGCCGCCGCGGCGTCGGCCTCGAGCCTGTTCACGCCCCGCGCGGTGAAGAGCTACGGCACCGTCACGGTCAACGGACGCAAGATCGCCTACGAAGCGGTGGCCGGGACTCTCATCGTGCATCCTTCGCACTGGGACGACGCCGCGACACCGGCCACAGGCAAGCATGCGCTCGGCATGCCCGACGGCCCGCCTGTCGCCTCGATGTTCTACGTCGCGTATTTCAAGCGAGGCGTACCGGCTCAGGATCGGCCGGTCACGTTCCTCTACAACGGCGGACCGGGATCCTCAAGCGTATGGTTGCACATGGGCGCCTACGGTCCGGTGCGGGTCGTGACCAACAGCGACACACATACGCCGCCCGCGCCCTATCGCCTCGTCAACAACCAATACAGCCTGCTCGACGCCTCTGACCTGGTGTTTATCGACGCTCCGGGCACCGGCTACAGCCGCATCGAAGGCAAGGGAAAGGACAAGGCGTTCTATGGAGTCGATCAGGACGCCCATGCGTTCGCCTCGTTCATCATGCAGTTTCTTTCGCGCTTCCACCGCTGGAACTCCCCGAAGTACCTGTACGGAGAAAGCTACGGCACACCCCGCTCGGCCGCGCTGATCTACGACCTCGAGGTCAACGACGACGTCGATTTCAACGGGGTGATCATGCAGTCGCAGATCCTGAACTTCGACCTCAGCGCAGATGATCCGCAGCACAATCCGGGCATCGAGCTGCCGTACGAGATCGCGCTGCCGTCCATGGCGGCCACCGCGTGGTATCACCACGTTCTGCCCGCCGAGCCCGCTCATCTAAGGCCGTTCCTCAAGAAAGTGGAGCGGTTCGCCATGGGACCATACGCCGATGCGCTCGCGCAGGGCGCCGATCTGCCCCGCACGCAGGAGCACTCGATCGCCGAGCGGATGCACCGGTACACCGGACTGCCGGTCCCCTATCTGCTGAAAGCCGACCTGCAGGTCAGCGGTCTGATGTTCGAGCACGAACTGCTCAACTCGTACGACGAGACCACCGGTCGCCTCGACACCCGCTTCGACGGGCCGTCGATAAATCCGCTCAACGAGCACGCTCAGTACGACCCACAGGCAGCCGCCATCAGCTCGGCGTATGTGGCGGCGTTCAATACCTACGCGAGCGCCGACCTGCACTACAAGACCACTCTGGAATACCTCCCGGAGATCAACATATCCGACTGGCAGATGAAGCATCGCCCGCCGAATGCCTCCATGAAACTGCCGATCGACGTCAACGTCATGCCCGACCTCGCCTATGCGATGAAATACAATCCGGATCTGAAGATCATGCTGAACGGCGGCTACTTCGATCTGGCCACCCCGTTCTATGAAGGCTGGTACGAGATGCATCACCTGCAGATACCGCGGAGCTTGGACAAGAACATTCAGTATCACTACTACAAGTCCGGGCACATGATCTACGTGCGTATCGCGGACCTGAAGAAACTTCATGCCAACGTCGTGGCTTTCATCCGCCAGACCGACAACCTGGGAGGCCGCTCATGACTCGCACGATGCAGAGCCGCTCCCTGACGAGCGGCGTCGCGCTGCTCACCGCCATCGCGCTGGCGGGGATCGGCGCCGGCACTCCCGCACTCGCCAAGGCGCTGTCCAAGCGACCCTGGTCCGGCGCGCACAACCCGTATTTTCATACCCACGCGAGCACCACGCACGGCGCAGTCACCGTGGACGGCCACACCATCCACTACCAGGCCGTGGCCGGCATGATCGTCGTGCACGGCCCGGGCTGGAATGACGCGACGGACACGTACGGAGCCGGACAACCGAGGTCCGCAAAGGCCAAGCGGACGCAATCGGAGGCCGCGATGTTCTACGTGGCCTATTTCAAGGACGGCGCCAAACCGAGCAAACGCCCGATCACCTTCCTCTATAACGGCGGTCCCGGCTCGGCGAGCCTGTGGCTGCACATGGGCGCCTTCGGTCCGCGGCGCGTGGTCACGGCGGATCACTCGCAGACCCCGCCGGCGCCCTACAAACTCGTGAACAACGAGTACAGCCTGCTCGACGCCTCGGATCTGGTGTTCATCGATGCTCCCGGCACGGGCTTCGGCCGGGTGCGCGGGCCCGACCCGGCCAAGAACTTCTACGGCGCGGACGCGGACGTGCACGCGTTCTCGCAGTTCATCATGAAGTTCCTGTCAAAGTACGGCCGCTGGAACTCCCCGAAGTACCTGCTCGGCGAAAGCTACGGCACGCCGCGCTCGGCCATGCTCGTCAATGCCCTCGAGACCCATCACAATATCGACTTCAACGGCGTGATCCTGTTGTCGGCGATCCTGAACTTCGACGACTCCAATGGGATCGGAATGGCGCGTTTCAATCCCGGGATCGGCCTGCCGTACGAGCTCTCCTTGCCGTCGTTCACCGCCACCGCGTGGTATCACCACAAGTTGCCCGGCGGCGAGCCTCCGTTGCAGCCGCTGCTCGCCAAAGTCGAGCATTTCGCAATGACCGACTATGCCCAAGCGCTGCGCGCGGGCTCGCTGCTGAGCACCTCGAAATTCGACGCCATCGCCGCCCAACTGCACGACTACACGGGACTGCCCACCGGTTACATCGAGAAAGCGAATCTGCGCGTCACCGGCGGCGAGTTCCAGCACCAGCTGCTCGCCGACTCCGCTGAGACCACCGGCCGGCTCGACTCGCGCTTCGCCGGGCCGTCATTGAATCCACTCGGCCAGCGCGCCCAGTATGATCCGCAGTCCGCGGCGATCAGCTCCGCATACGCCGCCGCCTTCAATGACTATTCGCGCAAGATCCTGCACTTCGGCATGGGGCTGCGCTACAAGATGCAGATCCCGGTATGGCAGGTCTGGAATTTCGCTCACCGACAGCCCGGAATGGGCTACGCGCTGTCCCGGGCGCTCAACGTGATGCCGGATCTGGCTAACGCGATGAAGCAGGATCCCGATCTTAAGGTGATGCTGAACGGCGGCTACTTCGACCTGGCGACCCCCTTCTACGAGGGCATCTACGAGATGAAGCACCTGCCCATGCCGCGCAAGCTGCAGGCCAACATTCAGTACCACTACTACATGTCCGGTCACATGATCTACGTACACGTGCCGGCGCTGAAGCAGCTGCACGCCAATATCGTGGCCTTCATCGACTCGACCGATCATCAGCACTGAGACGCCCGCGCGCGCGGCGGAGCCACGTCCGACGCGGCGCGCGCTCTGAACCCTCGGTCCTTTGCTTCCTCCGCACCCCGCACCGGATCGCACGACCCCGGCAGTTCATCGCTGATCTGCGCGGTGCTCAACGTCCACGCGCCAGTGGCGACGGGCACCGTAAACCTCAACTACTTTCTAGGAATACACGCTCACCGTCACGAGTTGAACAACGAACCGTCACCGTGTTTACTCGACTCAGAAGGTTCGCCCACTTATCTCGCACAGAAATCCGTCCGAACTACCCGAGCCACCGCTCTGTGCACCGTGCCCGCCGCACCGCGCCACAATGAGCCCCTCGAGAAGAACGCCGAACTTCATGCGCGGCTGAAAGTCTCCGAAGAATCCCTCCGTCTGATCCGCCAATCCCACGGGCAGTTTCGGGCCGAACACCGCTAGGCGCTCGAGCGCAAGGGGATGCTCGAAGAGGAGGTGCGGTTCCGGAAGGCCCGGCTTTACGGTCGCGCCTCGAAGAATCTCCGGTTCGTCCGCGGAATTTGTGGGTGAAATTGTTGGCTTGAACGCAGTTCAGTCTTGGCACACGGATGTGCCAAGAAGCGCGTCCGGGAGACGCGCATGCGGG
>JAJZZR010000003.1 GCA_021797465.1 Pseudomonadota bacterium
CGCGCCCGCATTCAATCTGGGCCTGGCGAAGCGTCTGCGGGCGCGGGGCATTCCCACCGTACAGTACGTGGCTCCGCAGGTCTGGGCCTGGCGGCAGGGCCGGGTACGCAAGATCGGCCGCGCCTGTGACCTGGTGTTGTGTCTGTTGCCGTTCGAGACCGGCTTCTACAGCCGCCACGGCGTGGACGCAGAGTTCGTCGGCCATCCGCTGGCCGACCAGATACCCCTGGAGGTGGACCGCCGCGGCGCGCGCGCCGAGCTCGGCCTCGCGCCGCAGGGGACGGTCGTGGCGCTGCTGCCGGGCAGTCGCCTGGGGGAGGTCGAGCGGCTCGGCGCGGATTTTGCGGCGGCGGCGGCCTGGATCGCCCGGCGGGCGCCCGACGTTCGGTTCATCGCCCCGATGGCGAGTGCGCGCACGCGTGAGACATTCCTCAGGAAGTTGGCGCAAGTGCCTAATGCACCAAAGGTTCTTGTGGTCGATGGCCAGGCGCAGCGGGCGCTGGCCGCCTGTGACGGAGCCCTCGTGGCGTCCGGAACCGCTACACTGGAGACACTGCTGTCGCGCCGGGTGATGGTCGTGGCGTATCGCCTGGGCGCGGTGACCACTTACGCGCTGCGCAGATTACGGCTGGTGACCGTGCCGTATTTTTCACAACCCAATCTGTTGCTCGGGCGGGCATTCGTGCCCGAGTTCTTTCAACAACAGGTGAGCGGCGCGGCCCTGGGCGCCGCGCTGCTCGAGCGCCTGGAAGACCCCGCCTATCGCCGGATGCTGTCGGTCGAGTTCGAGCGGATTCATCGCGAGTTGCGCCGCGGCGGCGCGGGACGCGCCGCGGAGGCCATCTTGCGGCTGGTGGCCCGCGGCGCGCGGGGTGAGAGCGCATGAGCCCGGCGTGCGTGGGCGGGCGGCCCGCGTCGGTCGCGGGGGTCGATGAGGCCGGCCGCGGGCCGCTCGCCGGACCGGTGGTGGCCGCGGCGGTCATTCTCGATCCGTCCCGTCCCATCGAAGGACTCGACGACTCCAAGCGCTTGAGCGCGCCGCAGCGCGAGCGTCTCGCGCCGCTCATTCGCGCGCGCGCGCGCGCCTGGGCGATCGGCAGCGCCGATCGCGCGGAAATCGACGTGCTGAATATTCTGCAGGCGACGCTGTTGGCGATGCGCCGGGCGTTGCTGGGCCTCGGCGTACGGCCGGCGTACGTGTGCATCGACGGCAATCGCGCGCCGCAACTGGCCGACCTCGGCTGCACGGTCGAGACCATCGTCGGCGGTGATGCGCTGGTGCCGGCGATCAGCGCCGCCTCCATCCTCGCCAAGACACATCGCGACGCGCTGATGTGCGTGCTCGAGCGGACTCATCCCGGTTATGGCTTCGCGCGCCACAAGGGCTATGGCACGGCCGCGCACCTGGAGGCGCTGCGCAGGCTCGGACCCTCGAGCGAGCATCGGCTGTCGTTTGCGCCGGTGCGCGCGGCAGCCGCGCAGGTCGTGACCGCCGCGCACGCCCCAGTGCCCACGCGGCCGTGCCCGCGCCGAGATTGAGCGCCATGGCCGCCGAGTTCGTCCATCTGCGCCTGCACACCGAGTATTCGCTGCTCGACAGCGTCGTGCGCGTGCCGCAACTGATCGAGGCGGTGGCCGCCGCGGGCATGCCGGCCGTGGCGGTGACCGACCAGAGCAACCTGTTCGCGATGGTCAAGTTCTATCGCGCCGCGCTCGCGCGCGGCGTGCAGCCGGTGGTCGGAGTCGATCTGCTGGTGCGCGAGAACGGCGAGCATCAGGCGCCGAGCCGCCTGACCCTGCTGTGCCAATCACAGGACGGCTATCGCAACGCGACGCGCCTGGTCAGCCGCGCGTATCTGGAGGGCCAGCAGCGCGGCGTGCCGATGATCGCGCGCGACTGGCTGACGCCGGAGAATCTCGCCGGACTGATCGGGCTGTCCTGCGCCGCCGAGGGAGACGTGGGCCGCGCGCTCGTCAACGGGCGGGAGCGCGATGCGCGCGAGGCTCTCGAGCACTGGCGGCGGCTGTTGCCGGACCGGTACTACCTCGAGCTGCAGCGGCTGGGCCGTCCGGCCGAGGAGGCCTACATCAGCGCGGCGCTCGATCTGGCCGCGCGCCGTGGCGTGCCCGTGGTGGCCACCAACGACGTGCGTTTCCTCAGGCGCGAGGATTTTGACTCGCACGAAGCGCGCGTCTGCATACACGAGGGCCGGCAGCTGGCCGACACCACCCGTCCGCGCCACTACACCCCCGAGCAGTTCCTGCGCACCGGCGCGCAGATGGCCGAGCGCTTCGCCGACATTCCCGAAGCGCTCGCGAACGCCGTTGAGATCGCCCGGCGCACCGCGCTGGTGCTCGAGCTCGGTCGGCCGCGTCTGCCGGCTTATCCGCTGCCGGGGGAGGGCAGCGCCGAGGATTTCCTGCGCGGGCAGGCCGCCGCCGGCCTCGAGCGGCGGCTCGAAGAGACCGCTCTCACGGATCCGCACGCGGCTCGGCCGCAGGACAGCGCCGATGGGAGCGCGCGCGCCGCGGCGGATTCGCCGCTGGGCGCGCCGGCGCTCGCCCCGCAGGTCGGCACCGCGGCCTATCGCAAGCGTTTGCACTCCGAGCTCGACGTCATCTGTCAGATGGGCTTCGCCGGGTACTTCCTGATCGTCGCGGACTTCATCCGCTGGGCGCGGGACCACGGCGTGCCCGTCGGTCCGGGGCGCGGTTCGGGCGCCGGCTCGCTGGTCGCCTACAGCCTCGGGATCACCGACCTCGATCCGCTGCGCTACGATCTGTTGTTCGAGCGCTTCCTGAATCCCGAGCGCGTTTCCATGCCCGACTTCGACGTCGATTTCTGCATGGAAGGCCGCGACCGCGTGATCGAGTACGTCGCGCAGCGCTACGGCCGGGATCGCGTCTCGCAGATCATCACCTACGGCACCATGGCGGCCAAGGCGGTGGTGCGCGACGTCGGGCGCGTGCTCGGCATGAGCTACGGCTACGTGGACAAGATCGCCAAGCTCATACCCTTCGAACTCGGTATTACGCTCGCTGAGGCCCTCGAGAAGGAGCCGGAGCTCATGCAGCTCTACGAGCGCGAGGAGGAGGTGCGCGGGCTGATCGACCTGGCGCGCTCGCTCGAGGGCCTGACCCGCAACGCCGGGATGCACGCCGGCGGGGTCGTGATCGCGCCCTCGGTGCTGACCGATTTCGCGCCCCTGTACTGCGATGCCGAGGGCGGCAGCGTCGTGACGCAGTTCGACAAGGACGATGTCGAGGCCGCGGGACTGGTGAAATTCGACTTTCTCGGCCTGCGCACGCTCACCATCATCGATTGGGCGGTGAAGTCGATCAATGCGCTGCGCGCGCAGTCGGGCGAGTCGCCGCTCGAGATCGGCAAGATCCCCCTCGATGATCCGGCCACCTATGACCAGGTGCTGACGAAGGCGCGGACCGTTGCGGTCTTCCAGTTCGAATCGAGCGGCATGCAGCGCCTGCTCAAGGACGCCAAGCCCGACCGGTTCGAGGACCTGATCGCCCTGGGCGCGCTGTTCAGACCGGGCCCCATGGAGCTGATCCCGGAGTATGTCGCCTGCAAGCACGGCAAGCCGCCCGAGTATCTGCATCCGGACATGAAAGAGGTGCTCGGCGTCACGTACGGCGTGTTCGTCTATCAGGAACAGGTGATGCAGATCGCCCAGCGT
>JAJZZR010000103.1 GCA_021797465.1 Pseudomonadota bacterium
GATGTGGCTCATCGCCGTCGTCGCGGTCGCGCCATGCCAATGCTTTTCGCCCGGCGCGAACCAGACGACATCGCCCGGCCGGATTTCCTCGACTTCGCCGCCGTCACGCTGCGCCCAGCCGCAGCCGGCGGTCACGATCAGGGTCTGGCCGAACGGGTGCGTATGCCAGGCAGTGCGGGCGCCCGGCTCGAAGGTGACGAGGGCGCCGCCGGCCCGCGCCGGGTCCGGCGCCGTAAACAAGGGATCGATCCGCACCGTTCCGGTGAAATAGTCCGCCGACCCCTTGCCCGAGGGCTGCGAGCCGGCGCGTTTGATGTCCATCGAAGGTTTTCTCCCGTGAAACTGGGCGTTATGGCTCCAAAAGCGAAGTGCTCCGCGAGGGCGTGCGGTTGATACAGGATCGCGAAGCACAGATCGCCGCACTTCCGCTGGCAATCCTCCGTTAGAGACACAACACTAGAACCTGTTTCATTCTCCCGTAATTTCGTCACGCTGGCCGAAGCCGATCGAGTTGTCGATGAAAAAGAGGCGCGTTGGCGCCAAGCGGTACCAGCGCACCCGTGCTAGGGCGGTGACGATGGCAGCCGGCGCCTGCCCCAGCTTGCCGACGAGCGGGAATTTTTCCGTGTAGAGCCGGCGCGCCAGATCTTCCTCCGCGCCGCACAGCAGGCTCACCTTGCCTTCCAATTGCACGCCCTTGATCTCCGGCCAGTCGTCGTAGTCAGCCTGGATGGTGGCAGCGGCGCGCGCATCCTGTTTCAGGTTGCAACAATGGCGACTGTTCGGCGAGGAGAGAAAGTACAGCGTGTTGCCGTCGTTGACATAGAACACCGCCGCTGCCCAGGGACCATCGACTGCCATCGTCGCCAGCGTGGCCACGTGATGGGTGCGCAAGTAGTCATGCATCCGCTGACGCAAATCCGCGCTCATCGCGGCAGCGGCATTTCCGGGTTTGCAGCCGCCGCCCCCGCCTCTCGCGTTGTATATTCCTCGTGCCGCCGCTTCAGGCGGTAAGCCAATTGCGGCCGAGTTAGGCCGAGCATGCGGGCGGCGGCGGAGAGATTGCCGCGCGCCCTGTCAACTGCGGCATCGAGGAGCATGGCTTCGATCTGGTCGAGAGTCATGATGCCGTTGAGCACCGAGTCGCAGAGCGTGTCGGCGTTCTCGCCGCGGCTCCCGCCCAGATCGCCGTTGATGTCCAGGCCGATCTCACGCGGCTGCTCCGCTCCGCGGGAAGAAAATAGGTGGTCGACTTCGACGCGGGAACCGCTGGCCGCCAGGATGACGCCACGCTCTACCGTGTTTTGCAGCTCGCGAATGTTGCCCGGCCAGGGATAGGCGAGCAGGCTGTCCTTGGCCTTGTCGCTGAAGTCGCGCAGCTTCTTGCCATGCCTCGCTGCGTATTTGGCGAGGAAGCTCTTGGCCAGGAGGGCCACGTCTTCCTTGCGTTCGCGCAAGGGCGGAATGCTGATCGGGTAGGCGTTGAGCCGGTAGTACAGATCAGCGCGGAACCTCCCCTCCCGCACAAGTTGCTTGAGGTCGAGGTTGGTGGCGGCGACCAAACGCACGTTGACCTTGCGCACCTTGTCATCGCCGAGCCGCTCGATCTCGCCTTCCTGCAGCACGCGCAACAACTTGGCCTGAGTGGACGGGGGCAGGTCGCCGACCTCGTCGAGGAAGAGGGTGCCGCCGTTGGCCCGTTCGAAGCGGCCGGAACGCGACACCAGGGCGCCAGTGTAAGCGCCTTTCTCGACGCCGAATAGTTCGGACTCTACCAGATCGAGCGGGATGGCGGCGCAATTGATGGCGACGAAGGCCCCCTTATTGCGGGCGCTGCGGTCGTGCAAGGCCCGCGCGAACAGCTCCTTGCCGACGCCCGTCTCCCCCAGCAGCAGCACGGTGATCTGACTCTTGGCGGCCTGCTGCAACAGTTCGTACGCGGCACGAAAGCCGCGCGAGGTGCCGACCATGTCCGCAGGCAGCCTGTCCTTCTCGTTGATCGACGAACGCAACTGCACGACCTGGGTCTGTAGGTCTATCAACTGGTCGGCGATCGACTCGCGGTCGAAGATGCGATCGTACTCGGAGGCGTCTTCCCATTCTTCGACCGGCTTGCCGATGATGCGGCAGTTATTGTCGCCCATGCCGACGCATTCAACCTCCTTGTAGAGCACCGGGCGGCCCATGAAACTCGAGGTGTAGCCGCAGGCGTAGCCTATCTGCGACCAACATACCGGCTCGCTATGGGTGCCATAGTACTGCTTGTGCCATTGGCCCTCCCAGGAGCTTTCCCAGAGAAACTCGCCATAGAACTTGCCGGCAGCGCGATTGAGTTCCAGCTTGATCGGGCTCACATTGACCACACCCTCAAGCGAGTGCAACTGAGGCCCTGTCATGAAGGCCTCCTCGTCGCTGGCGTTTTCGGCGCGCGTATGCACCAACTCGGCGTCGCGCACGCCGGCGCTGTAACCCATGCGCATAAACAGCGATTGGGCGCGAACCATACCGAGGGCGTCGATCAACTCCTTGCGCAGCGATGCTAAGGCCTCAACGTGGACCAGCAGCATGCGATACTCGTGCAACCAGATTCGGCCGCTTTCGGCCGAGAAATGCACGCGCGCGCGCAGATCGTCGCCAGCGCCGCTGCAGCCTCGTCCGACGCTGCGCAATCTGGATCTCATTATTTCCTCACGTTTCCCATTGGGCGGTCCATCCGCTCTCGTTTGGGTGTATTTCAAGTGTATATATAGTCCAATCGACGGGTTCCGTAAAGCGGGATGGTAATTACTCACCCCTCTTGCCAGCGCTACGGCAGTCACGCATTTTGCTTGCGCTGATGGCGCGCGTCTGATTCTCCATGATTTTTGTATTGATGGGGAACGAGATGGCGGTTCGGGGTGGAGCTTTGGGTCATTTTGGTGATGCGCGCCGTGCGGCAGTAGGCAGTACGTTGGTGGAGCGGGTGGTGGAGACCGGGGACACGATCGCTTGCGGCAGCAACCCGCACCGTCCAATTGGTCGACGCTCGCGATGGCAGTCCACGACCGGCAACCGATGTGATCGACGCCACCCTGATGCCGGCTGCCGAGGCCATCGCCCCGACACTCGAAGGCAAAACAGTCCGCCAGCAAAACCCTCATCCACGCCATTCTCTCGCTTGGCTTTCCTGGATCGTTGCGCGCCTCGGTGGCTGGAATTACCACTACAAGCCACAGGGACCAAAAACCATGCGAGCCGGATGGGCACGGTTCGCCTCAATGGCCGCAGGCTTCGTCCTCGCTACCCAGGCAAATGCGTGAATCCCGTAGGTAGGAGGGAGGGGCGGGGTAGAAGAGCCGGGTCAAGTCTCGGAGCGGCGGTGGCGAAGCGGGTCTGGATGTATGTCGATGGCATCGCTTCCGAGCCCCAGCCGCTGGCGGCATGATTCGAGTCGCCAATTCGCGAACGCAGTACTAGTGAGCAAAGGGCGTTGCCTCCGTCGTCTCTCGTTGCTGATAGGGGCATCAGACAAACCCTTGCGTGCCGGAGTCCCTTCCGTGCTGAGAAGCGGTCCATTATCGTCTTCCCAATATCATGCGAACAAGCTACCATGCTTATATGTTAACACGTAAGCATGCGAGTGTATGACCATGAAAACGGTGGCTGTGATCAGTCAGAAGGGCGGAGCGGGGAAGACGACGC
>JAJZZR010000405.1 GCA_021797465.1 Pseudomonadota bacterium
AATCGATTGGCTATCCGGATTTGGCTGTGTTTAAAGGTTCACAGCCGCCCGGATTCCAGTAGCTCGATCAGTGTGTTTATGTCGGCCCCGTAGTTCTTCGGCGGCCCAGGCGGTTCATGTGGGTGCTCGGCCTTCGGAGTACCCTTCCTTGGCGTCAGAACCGCCTTCCCGAAGTATCCAGGCGGCAGGCCATGGCCCATAGCATCGTCCGGTACGCCGTAGCCCATGACCTCATCCACCACGGCCAATTCAGGCTCGCGCCTGCGCTCGAACTTCGGGCGACTGAGCTTGTGCTTGTGCGCGCCCTCAGTAAACAGAATCTTGGCCCGCAGCGCCTCGAACGAGTAGCCGCGCCCCAGGCGGTTCATGACGCGGATCAGCGAGTTCAGCGACTCGGTGTAGGCGTTGGTGACCGGGTGATCGAAGTAGTTGAGAATCCAAGGCTGCCAGTTCGTGAAGGCCCGGATCAGATCGCCGAAGGCATCGCGCACCTCGGGCACTACGGCCTTATTCCACGCCTCGTAGGCCGCCAGTGCAGCCTCGGGGCTGCCTGACCCCTCATAGACGGCGTAGAAGCCTTCCTTGAGCCTGTACGCGGCTCCCAGCTCGGGATAGTTCTTCGTCCAGCCGTCCAGCAGCAGCGCTTCCTTGTCGGAGAGGTCACGCTCGCGCTTCAAGAGCACGAAGCGGTCATGCATCAGGCCCCGGCGCTGCTTGGGCGTCAATTGCTCGCGCAGGCTCTTCCTGACCTTCTCCAATGCGTCGTTCGCCATCCGGACGACGTGAAACTTGTCGATGACGATGCGTGCGTCCGGCAGGACCGCCTGCACGGCATCGCGGTACGGCGTCCACATGTCCATCGCCACGTACTGCACCTCAGACTTCCCTTGCAGGTTGTAGAGGTAGTTCACGACCGTCTTCTTGTCCCGGTTCGGGAGCATGTCGATGATGGTGTTGTTGCGGATGTTGCTGATGACGCAGCGGGGCCGGATCAGGTGAATCTCGTCGATCCCCATCCACTTCGGCGTCTCGAAGCGGAATTCAGCTTCCAGTTCGTTGATGTAGTCGCGGAAGATGTTGCGAACGGTCTTCTCGTCCAGGCCGGTGTCGTCGGCGATGCTGGCAAACGTCCGCTTCAAGCTCTGCTGGCCGATCCACTTCACCAGGCGGTCGGTCATATCACGCTTGGCATTGATGGCGGGCAGCGCCTCCATGAAGGTCTTGCCGCAGGATTGGCACCGCCAGCGGCGGGTGCCCACGTAGATTGCCAGCCGCTTGCCGTGAGTCGGCAGGTCGCGGATGACCTGCTCATTGCGACCGTGGCCGATCAGGCGATCAGAGCCGCAGACAGTGCAGACGCCGGGAGGGTTCGAGACTTCAGCGTAGACGTGATAGTCGTGATCGGCTTCCTCAACCCGCACCACTTTGTAGTCGGGGAGGTTCAGAATGTTAGCCAAGGGCCGCCTCAATAGCGGTTTTATAGACGTTTTCATCCGGCAATGTGACGTTATTGAACGCCTCTTGAACCTTGTAAACCGTGGTCGAATGTGGCGGCAGTGCTTTCAGCGGCACCGTAGCCCCGGCGATGATGCCTGCGTCTTCGTGCTCATAGGCAAGAAACGTGATCGACGCCGGTTGCAACGCATAGCGAATCAAGCCACCGACACCACCAAGCCGCGCCATGATCCGCGTGTAAACGGGTTGTGGGCAGACAAAAAACAAGCCTTTTCGGCACAGGGCTTCACGTTGCAGCACCTGCCCCTTGTAGATCAGTTGCGGCAAAATGCGCTTGTTGACGTTTTCCCAATTCAAGCCCGCCGTCGTCGCGGGGTTCGTTCGTTCAGGTGAAAGCAAGCCTTCCCGCCCATTGCGGTAGTTGCCCGTTGTGTCGATGGTCTGAACTTCGACGGCGACAAACTCTTTCAGCTTGCCGTTGGCATCAAGCAACGCCAACACCCAATCCACGAAGTAACTGCCCGCGCCGTCCTTTTGCGGCAAGCGCAATTCGCCGCCCCAGCGTTTGCCGAACACGGCCACGACCGGGGCTTGTTTCGCTCTCGCCCGCGCCGATGCTTGCCCGCCCGCGATCAGTTCGAAACCGTCTTCAAACGCGATCTTTGCCACGTCATACAGGGCGCGGTAATTGTCCGCGTACAAGCGGATAGGACAGCAAATAACCGGGCCGGAAGTCACCGGCTTGATGGTGCAAACGCCAGCGATGACCCCGTCACTCAACCGCTTTTCGCACACTTCGGACAAGTAGGGGCATTGCTTGTCCGTCGCGGCGGTCACTGCCGCCGGAGAGTGATCATCGGAGCGATAACCGAAGAACTCCCAAATCTTTCCCGCCACTACGCCACCCCTACTTTGCGCTCGGTCTTGCGGACATTCCCCAGCACATGGGCGATAGCTCGCCCGACGGCTGCGCCCAGTAGCGGCGGAACAGCATTGCCAACTTGTTCGTATTGCTCAACCCGTGACCCGCAAAAAACGTAGGTGTCAGGGAAGGACTGGATGCGTGCCGCTTCGCGCACGGTAAAGGCTCTGTCCTGCTCGTAATGGAAGTAAGCGCCCCAATGTGGATCACACTTGGTCAGGATGGTGGATGCGAGGCCGTCAGGATTGACCCGACCGTAACGCTTCGTGTGGTCACTGCGCCGCGCCATGCGCATCCCGCGTGGCAACAGGGCATCGGGAATATTCGTCCAGTTCCCACCTGGCGGAATGTGCGTCATGCGTTCAAGGTTGATCTTGCTCAATCGTGCGGCCTCGTGACACGTAACGCCAGTTGAACCCGCCCGCATCAATTGTTGATACGGATTATCCGCAGGGTGCCAGTAGTCTTTGACCGGCTCGCCAATCTCGCCGTTGCGCAGGGCCGGCAAGTCGCCAATGGCATCCTTGACCGTGACGTGTGACGGCAATTCCAGAGAGCGCGGCAAGTTCACCAAGTTTTTCCCGGCGAATTGCGAGGTGAAATTCACCCGAACCGGCGCTTGGCGCAGCGGTTCCGGGAATAGCGCCGTCGGATCGACGCCGCAACGGCTGCCAAGGATGATCGTGCGCCAGCGGGTTTGCGGCACGCCGTAATGCGGCGCGTACAAAATCTGCACGTCGGCGTCGTAACCGAGCTGTTTCAATGATTCCAGGATCGCATCCAGCGTTGCGCCGCCTTCAAACGACACCATGCCAGGGACATTCTCGATTAAGACCGCTCGCGGCTGAAATTCGGTGACAAACCGCAGGTATTCGCGGAACAGGTGGTTCCGTGAATCCTCGGTGGAACGCTTGGGCGCGTTGATCGAAAAGCCTTGGCAGGGCGGGCCACCGGCGATTAAATCCAATTCGCCCCGCTTCAAGCCCAATAGTTTTCGGACTTTGCGTGCATCGACCTTGCGAATGTCCCGGCTATCGACCTGCGTGGCCGGATGGTTGGCGGCGTAGGTCTGTGCATAGCGCGGGGAAATCTCGTTTGCGTAAAGCGTTGTGAACCCAGCTTCGCGCAATCCTTCGGACAGTCCACCCGCACCTGCAAACAAGTCGAGCGAAGTCAAGCGCCTTGCGCCTGTGCTCATCTCAAGCGAACTAAACATGAAGCACCCCCACAGTGAAATCCGGTTTAATGATAGGGTAATGCATCCAGGAGGGCAACAACAAAATCCG
>JAJZZR010000127.1 GCA_021797465.1 Pseudomonadota bacterium
CTCCGGCAGATGGAAGTACGTCGACATCGGCGCCTCGAGCTCGTAGCCGAGGCCGCCGGCCTCGACCGTCACGCGCGGCGGTGTCTTGGAGAGAATGTGTCCGTGAATCGAGCCGATCATCTCGTCGAGCCGCTCCCGATGGACCCCGCGACGTACGCGGCGGCAAGCCGCGCGAGCTGGCGCGAGTGAGCATGGCAGAGCGCCACCGCGAGCGCATCGGCGGCGTCGGCCGCCAGCCGTCCTTCGAGCCCGAGCACCGTGCGCACCATGTGCGCCACCTGCGGCTTCTCCGCCGCGCCCGAGCCGACCAAAGCCAGCTTGACTGCGCGCGGAGCATACTCGAATACGGCCAGCTCGTGGGGCACCGCACATAACGCCGCTCCGCGCGCCTGGCCGAGCTTCAGCGCACTGTCGACATTGCGATTGACGAACACCCGCTCGACGGCAACCTCGGCCGGCCGATGCAGCGCGATGAGCTCGGTCAACCCCTCGAAAATCCGACGCAGCCGCGCGGCGATCGCGCTACCGGGGGGCACGGCGATGCAGCCGTGCGCCACGTGCCACCACTGCCCGGTCCGGTACTCAATCACCCCGTATCCCGTGGTGCGCGATCCCGGATCCAGACCCAGCACGCGCAGCCGCTCCGGTGCCACCGGCACCGAGACGCTGCCCGCCGCTGGGCGGTCCGGGTCAAACGTCCGCCAGGAAAGCGCCCGATATCTCGACATTCGAATACACGTTGCGCACGCCCTCAACCTCCGCCAACGCAGCGAGAAGCTCCCTCATCCGCCGAGCTGCCCCTCCCGAGAGCGGTACGGTGAGCGGCGCACGTTCGATCACGCCCGCCTCCGGCGCCCGCAAACCGGCGCGCTCCAGCGCCGCGCGGACCGATTCGAGCTCACGCGGATCGGTGAGCACGTCCCAGCCGCTGCGCCCCTCGCCGACCACCTCCTCCGCACCGGCCTCAAGCGCTGCTCGTGCCAGCCGGCCACCGTCGAGGCCGGGACCAAAGTGCAGGCGGCCCACGCGGTCGAACAGATAGCTCACTGCGCCGTCCGCGCCGAGGTACCCGCCGTAATGGCGGAATGTGCCGCGCACTCGGGCGCGCAGACCGTCGGCATCGACCGTGACGCACTCGAGAAGAATCGCGGCCCCCCCGGGGCCATAGCCCTCCAGTTGCAGCACTTGGGCACCGGATGGATTCACGAGCATGGGGAAATATACAGCTCTCAAACCTCGCCGCACAACCATCACGGCGCAGCGCGCCAATTCGTTCATCCGGGGGCGCATCGCTATGATAGCCAGGGACCGATCCCCAGGCACCGACCTCTCGTGGAGACGACGCAGCATTGCCCGACCGCCCTGCTCGAGTCGATCGACGCCGAACGGCGCGGGCTCGAAGCGAGCGGCGTAATTGATCCCTCGGCGCTCGCCACGGGCGCCGAGGCCGCCGAGATCGTCGGAGCCCTCACCGAGGACGCCACGCTCGCCCGCGCCGTTCTGATCAAGGTCGCCCGCGCCCGCACCGCGCTCGCGCCGGAGATGCTCCGGCGCCTGACCGACCAAGACGCGTGCGCGACGGCCGAGGCGCTGGAGAAGCTCGGGGAGATCGGGCTGCCGTCACGCTGGTCACCGTCCCAGGGCCTCGACAGCCGCCAAGCCGAAACCGTGCGCAAGATGCTGCTTGCGGTGGTCAGCGATCCCCGGCTGATCCTCGCGCGCCTCGCCGAGCAGCTGGTCGCGCTGCGCCACGCGCGCGACGCGCCGGCCGAGGTCCGTGAGCGGCTCGCGCTCGAGGCCCGCGCGGTCTTCGCGCCGCTCGCCAACCGGCTGGGGACATGGCAACTCAAATGGGAGCTCGAGGATCTGTCCTTCCGCTATCTGGAGCCCGAGCACTATCGGCACATCGCCGCGGCCCTGAACGAGCGGCGCACCGATCGCGAGCAGTACATCGAAGCATTCTGCGCCGAGCTGCGCGCGGCGCTCGCCCAGGCCGACATCGCCGCCGAGGTCTATGGCCGCCCGAAACACATCTACAGCATCTACCGCAAGATGCAGCGCAAGCACCTCGCGTTCGAGCAGTTGTTCGACGTACGCGCGGTGCGGATCATCGTCGCGTCGATCCCGGACTGCTACGCCGCGCTCGGCGTCGTACACAGCCTATGGCGTTACATCCCCGGCGAGTTCGATGACTACATCGCCACGCCAAAGGACAATGCCTATCGCTCCATCCATACCGCGGTGATCGGCCCACAGGGCAAGAGCGTCGAAGTCCAGATCCGCACGCGCCAGATGCACGAGCATGCCGAGTTCGGAGTGGCGGCGCATTGGACATACAAGGAGGGCACCACCGCGGACGTGCAGTATCAGCGCAAGATCGAGGCGGTGCGCCGGATGCTGACGCCCGGAAGCGGCGGACTCCCCGCGATCGACGGAGAGTTTCTCGAGCAAGTCGGCACCGAATTGTTCCGCGACCGAGTCTACGTGCTGACGCCCAAGGGCGAAGTGATCGATCTGCCTCATGGCGCCACGCCCCTCGACTACGCCTACACCGTGCACACCTCGGTCGGGCACCGCTGCCGGGGCGCAAAAATCAACGGTCGCATCGCGCCGCTGACACACGTACTGTCCAACGGCGAAGTCGTCGAAATCATCACCGCCAAGCAGGATGGGCCCAGCCGCGACTGGCTGGCCCCGGAGTTGGGCTACCTCGTCTCGGCGCGCAACCGCGGCAAGGTGCGCGCGTGGTTCCGCAAGCTCGATGTCGCCGATAATCGCGGCGCCGGCCGTATCATCGCCGAACGGGAGCTGACCCGCCTCGGTGTCACGCCGGAACGGCTTCCGGAGCTCATCGCCGCGCTGCATGCCGCTGACACCGACCAATTTCATCAGCTGCTCGGCCAGGGTGAGATCACCGTGCCGCAGCTGGTCCACGCCGCCGAGCGGCTCTGGGGCCGCGCTGAGCCGGCGCCGCCGGCCGCGCGGGCTCGCACCCGCGCGGTGCGCGGCTCACCGGTGAACATCGAGGGGGTGGGCGACCTGCCCATCACCTTGGCGCGCTGTTGTGCCCCGCTGCGACCCCAGCCGATCGTCGGCTACATCACGGTCGGGCGCGGCGTCACCATTCATCGTCGTGGCTGCACGAGCTTCGAGCGTATGCGCGCGGTGCGGCCGGAGCGGGTTCTGCAGGTCGAGTGGAGTACGAGCGATCCGGCCGCGCTGCCGGTCCGGATCGAGGTTCACGCCTATGACCGACGCGGCCTGGTGCGGGACTTGACCGATGTGCTCGCCCTCGAGCGGCTGAGCATCCAGGCCATGACCACCACCACCGATCACGACTACGGCACGGCCGAGGTCCTGCTCAGCGTGACGATCGCCGACGATGCGCAACTTCAGCGGTTGCTGCAACGGCTGAGCGCCGTACCGAACGTCACGTCAGCACGGCGGGCGCGGTGATGAGAGCTTTCAGCGATTGATCGAATCGATAGCGCGCTTGTCCGCGGCCAGCGCCGCCTCATGCACCGCTTCCGAGAGGGTCGGATGGGCATGGATGGTGCGCTGCAGATCCTCGCTGCTCGCGGCGTACTCCATGGCGAGCACCGCTTCCGCGATCAGCTCGCCGGCCATCGGCCCGATGATATGCACGCCGAGGATCTCGT
>JAJZZR010000297.1 GCA_021797465.1 Pseudomonadota bacterium
TCAGCCGGTGGTGCGCTTTCGCAACCCGACCGAAGGCACGGTGGTGGTCGAGGATCTGGTGCACGGCGCAGTGACCTTCCGGAACACCGAGCTCGATGATCTGATCATCGCGCGCTCCGACGGGAGCCCGACGTACAATTTCAGCGTGGTGGTCGATGACATGGACATGGGGATCACGCATGTGATCCGCGGCGACGACCACCTCAACAATACGCCGCGGCAGATGAACATGCTGATCGCGCTGGGCGCAACGCCACCGGTCTACGCCCATGTGCCGATGATCCTCGGGCCGGACGGTACGAAGCTCTCCAAGCGTCACGGCGCGGTCAGCGTGCTGCAGTACGAGGAGGAGGGCTACCTTCCCGAGGCGCTGCTGAATTATCTGGTGCGCCTCGGATGGTCGCATGGCGATCAGGAGGTCTTCACGCGCGAGGAAATGATCGCCGCATTCGACATCAAGGACGTCAACAAGGCAGCCTCGACGTTCAACCCGGAGAAGCTCCTGTGGCTCAATCAGCAGCACATGATGCGCGCCGAGCCCGCGACGCTGGTGCCGCACCTGCGTGCGCAGCTGCGCAGGATCGGACTCGACAGCGATGTCCAGAACCTGCTCGAGGGGGTCATCCTCTCGCAGCGCGAGCGTGCGAAGACGCTGAAGGAGATGGCCTGCAACAGTCGCTTCTTTTTCATCGACACCGTGCAGATCGACCCCAAAGCGGCCGCCAAGTACCTCGGCGAGGGCGGCCGCCAGATGCTCGGGCAGGTGCGCGAGCGCCTCGTGCAGCTTACGCAGTGGACGGCCGGGAATATCCATGCGGCGCTCGAGGAGCTGGCTGCGGCCAGCGGATCCGGGCTCGGCAAAGTGGCCCAGCCGGTTCGTGTGGCGGTGACGGGAACGGCGGTCTCGCCGCCGATCGATACGACACTGGCTTTGCTCGGCCGGGAGCGCGCACTGGCGCGAATCGAAACCGCCCTGCGCAGCGCCGCCATCACCTAGGCGGAGACGGCGCGCGGAGAGGGACGCTTTCGAAAGGGGCGCACTGCTCCTTGACAGCGCCGTGTCCCTTTCGTACCTTCGCGGCCCACTCCGTGGGGCCATAGCTCAGCTGGGAGAGCGCTTGCATGGCATGCAAGAGGTCGACGGTTCGATCCCGTCTGGCTCCACCATAATTTCTACCTTCAACGTACTCCACCTTTGGTCCTATTCTCGGTCCCAGAGGGGCAAGCTGGGCTCATTTACCGGTTCCAGCCGGGTCTTCCGCCTATTCCGGCCGCGGTTGCGGTGGTTGAGGGGTCCGACATATGCGCTGGGGTTGCCTCGCGCGACATCAGGAGCCGTTGGCACTCAGGACCTGTCCCAGAAACATCGCCAGAGTCACGGTCGGTGGGTACTTGCGCTGCCGGTATTCGGGCAGCAGGGCTTCCAGCTCCCCGAGGAGATCCGGGCCGATCACCAGGTTGAAAAGCTTTTCTTTCTGTCAGTGGTGCTCCTGAGCCGTTACCAGCTGACAATAGAGCGGGCGGATCAGCGCATGTACCACGCGAAACAGAGCGGCAAGGATCGGACGGTCAGCGTGGATTTGCCTGCAGATCCGTCTTTATCGGGGTCTAGGCAGGAAATCTCACATGCGGTCCGCATGGCCGAAAGTCAGTGTTGATGGTCATGGTGGTTTGGGTCGCGTGGCAGGCGAATGGCCTTCGGACGGTTCCATGCGATCCTGCCCCGGCCCCCGGAAGATGTCCTGCTTGATTATGATGGAGGTGGCGGCCAGCGCGTGGCTGCGCAAAACAACGATCCGGCGGGAGTGCCCAGAGGGGAGGGCGAGCCTCCATGAGGAGATCGACCGATGGCGGTGTCAGGCGTCCAGGCGTTTTCTCGGCCCTTGGTGGATTCATTATACGGATGCGCAAAGGGGTGGCGCCGCGTTGGGGCAGCGCGCGGACTGTCGTCGCCGCCGCGCATTGACGTGCGCTTGAGCTGGCGGATACGCTTTCCCCTACCGCCGGGGCCGGGGGAACTCGTGATCATGCGCGGTGCGCGCAGTCGGCAGGCACATGGGTGCCACAGGGTCTGTGTGTTGCTGGTTCTGCTCAGCGCAGTGGTGACCGTCCGCGCGACTGTAGTGGAAGCGGCAGCATCGCCCGTTGCTCTGCACGCCGGAGCGCCGGTCCCGTACCGACTGCAACCCCATCATCCCGTCGAGTTCAGCGTGCGTGTGGCGCGCGGCATGGTGCGCGAGGTGAGGATTCGCCAGCGCCGCGGAGCGATGCTGCTGATCATGCGTCCGCCGCAGGGACGGCCACTTACGCCGCGCTACTGCCAAAGCGGGGTGCAGTGTGTTCTGCCGGTGACGTTGTGGAGCGCACAAGGCGGGGTCTTCCGGCTGACGCTGCGGTTGTTCCGGCATTGCTGCAACCAGAGCGAGGCGGTAGGCACCGTGCGGGTGTCGGCGGCACGGGGCGCCCGCCCGGCCGATCGGCTGCGGGCCGAGGCCGAGCGCGAGTTCGCCCGGGCGCAATGGGCGCACCTGAACGGCCCGAGTACGGCGTGGCCGGGCGCGTGGCAGAACTATCGTGCCGCCATTGCCATCGCTCGCCAAATTGACGATCAGTGGCTGCTGCGGGTGGCGTTGCCCGATGAGGCGCGGCTGGATACCTACCAGCTCAGGTACTACCACCGTGCCTTGCGGCTGGCCCGTGCCGCGGTCGAGCTGCACTATGGCCGCGATCAGGCCGACCGGGAGTACGCCTTGTTCGTCTACGGCCTGGTGTGTCAGTACCGGGCGCGTTACGGGGCGGCGATTCGTGCCGAGCAGCAGGCGGTGGGCATTGCACGGCGGCTCGGGGAGCTGGAGGGCGAGGACATCATCGAAGGGAACCTCGCCGGCGTCTACGAGCAGGTCGGACGCACCATGCTCGCGCTGCGCGCGGCGCACCGCTCCCTTGCCATCGCCCGGCAGGTCGGTGACGGCAAGGGGGTGGATTACAATCTGGAGTTGATCGCCGAGCTGCGCAGCGACCGAGGGGATTTCAACCGCGCGCTGGGCTACTTTCAGCGCGCGCTGCAGGCGATCCACCGCACCCCGTATCCGGACAGCGAAGCGCGCTGCTGGATCGGTCTTGGGGAACTCTACGATGCGCTGCGCCAGCCGCAGCAGGCGCGGATCGCGCTGCTGAGGGCGCAACGTATCGCCACCCGTGCGCACGATTCCACCGCGCTGTTCCGGGTGCTGATCGATCAGGCGGAGATGACTCGCGAGCAGGGCCATCGGCATGTGGCTCTCGCGACCGACCTGAAGGGCGTGGCACAGGCCGCCGCGATGGGTCTGCCCCGCCAGCGCGCGACGCTGCTGCTGGATCTGGGGCGCGATTACGCGGCCCTTGAGGAGTCCGCACCGGCCGAGACGGCCGACCGGCGTGCCCTGGCGCTTGCGCGCAAAATTGGACAGCTGCCGATCGAGGCGAGAGCGCAGCTCGCGCTCGCCGATGCGCACAGCGCCGCCGGGCAGCTCGGACCGGCACGAGCCGAATATCGGGCCGCACTGGCGCTCGGCCGAACGCTCTACAGTCCGTTGCTCGAGGCCAGCGCCGAGGGCAGTCTGGCGCGTCTGGACTGGCAGGAGGGCGCCTTGAAGCCTGCGCGCACGCGCATCGAGCGGGCGCTGCAGCTCATCGGCTCGGTCCGCTCAACGCTCACCACCCAGTACCTGCGCACGCAATATTTTGCTTCCAAGCATGGATATTACGATCTTGGCGTGTCGATCCTGATGGCGATGCGCGCCCAGGCTCCCGGTCACGGGTACTCGCGTGCCGCCCTGCGACTGGTCGAGCGCGCCCGCGCCCGCTCGCTGCTCGATGCGCTGCAGGGACGCGGGCGGATCGTCCAGGCGCTCGTCCCGGCGGCTCTGCGCGCCCAGATGCAGCGCACCTCCGGGCAGATGGATGTGGCCTACGCCGATTGGCGCGACGTGCTGGCCGATCCGACCGCCAGCGAGCGCCGCCGCGCGGCGCTGCGCCGAAGCATCGAATCGCTGCGTCAGCAGGCAGCAACGCTAGAGTCGCTGGCCGGGGCGCGGAGCGGTCGTTATGCGGCCCTCGCCGACGCCCATCCGGTGCACGTGCGCCTGCTGCAACAGCACCTGCTCGGCCCTCATACGGCGCTCTTGGAGTACTGGATCGGCCGGCAGCGAGGCTACGCTTGGCTCGTGCGCCGCCACTCGGTGCTCACGATGGCGGTGGCGGGCGCCTCGCGTCTCGTTCCTGAGGTGCGCGCGCTGCGTCGGGCGCTGACGGCGCGCTCGCGTTCGGTCGCCGGGGAAAGTCTGCGTCAGCGCATCGCCTGGGTTGCAGGTGCCGACGCGCGCACGCGCACGCTGGATCGGGAGCTTGGCATGCAGCTGCTGCCGCCGCTCGCGCGCCTGCGCGGAATCGCCACGGTCTATGTCGTGCTCGATGGCCCGTTGTTCGGCGTGCCGATTGAGGCGCTGCGGCCCTCGGGGGGATCCGCGCCGCTGATCGATTCGGCCGCCGTGCTCACGGAACCCTCGGCATCGGTGTTGTACTGGCTCGCGGCGCATCAGCCCGCCAATACGCGCGGCCGTATTGCGCTGTTTGGAGATCCGGTCTACCGCGTCGCTGCGCGGCGAGTGACGGCTCGGGGGCAGTGGCCTCGCGCAGGGCGTCGGCGGTGGTCCGCGCAGGCTGATTTGGCACACCTGGCGCCCCTGCCCGGCTCGCGTCGCGAGACGCTCGCGATCGCGCGGCTCAGTGGCGTCCGTGCCGAGGTGCATCTGGGTTTCGCCGCCTCGGTGGCGGCGGTCGAGCACACGGACTGGCGCCACGTGGCCGTGGCCCATTTTGCGGTACACACGCTGCTCGATGCCGACCATCCGCATCTCTCGGGATTGGTGCTCTCGCTCTATCACCGCAACGGCAGCACAGCGCGCGGCGTGCTTTGGCTGCGCACCATCTACGCGCTGCATATGCCGGTCGACCTGGTGGTGCTGAGCGCCTGCCGCACCCTGGGTGGGCGAAACGTGCCCGGTGAGGGGCTGGTGGGCCTGTTTCGAGCGTTTTTGCTGGCCGGAGCGCATGGGGTTCTCGGCACGCTCTGGCGCGTTCAGGATCGCCCTACGGCGCGGCTGATGCGCCTCTTCTACACGAATCTGCTCAAGCGTCGCCTGAGCCCGAGTGAGGCCTTGCGGGGCGCGCAGCGCACGATGATGCACTCGAAGCGCTACGCCGCGCCGTACTACTGGGCTGGGTTCTCGCTCGAGGGTCTCGGGGCACCCCTCTCATGACGGAGGCTTACCGGGGGGCGAGGCGCTGGCAGCTGGATGCCGAAGCGTTCCAAGCGCTGCTGCGCTCGCTCGCTGCGGATCCGCAGCGAGCCGCGCTCGAGTACGAGCGGCTGCGCACCCGCCTCGCCCGCTACTTCGCACTGCACGGGGTCGCGCGCCCGCTTGATGCGAGCGATGAGGCATTCGATCGTCTCGCCAAACGCTTACGCGAGGGCGAGCCGGTCATGAACATCGAGGCGTACCTGGCTGGGATCGGCCGTCTGGTGATGCTCGAGGAACGGCAGCGGGCCCGGCGAGAGGAACAGACGCTGATGCGTCTCATCCCGGTGGAATCCGCGGCCGAGGAGGAGCCGCTGCTGCAGGCGCTCGAGGCGGCGCTGGCGGAGCTGCCGCAGGCCGCCCGTGCGATGATGGCCCGCTACTATCTCGGGCGCGGCCGTGAGCGGATGCGCGCCCGCGAAGCGATCGCGCGCGAACTCGGGCTGTCCGCCAATACGCTGCGCAATCGCGTGCTGCGTCTGCGTCGCAGTCTCGAGCAAGCGGTACAGCATCGTCTGGGCGAGGGCGAGCGTGATATCCCAAGTGGCGTAACCACAATGGATGAGGAGGATCACGAAGATGCCCTCTGAGGGGACAGATCAGGCCCGCGAGCGGCTGCTGGCGTACCTGCTTGGTGAGCTGGCGGCTGGGGAGTTGGCTGAGATCGATGAACGGCTGTTGCGCGATGATCACTTCGCCGCCGCGCTCGAGGCGGCGCGGGTAGAGCTGCTCGATGAATATGCGCTCGGTGAGGGCTCGCGCTCGCGACGCGAACGGATTGCGCGGGCGCTGAATCTCACCGGCGAGCAGGATGCGTCGGTGCGCTTCGCGCGCGCTCTGGCGCAACAGCTGGCGACACCGAGCGACACGTCGCAGGCTCGCGCGCGCTCGGCGGCGCCGCGCGGATCAATGCGCTGGGCGCTGATGCTCGCGGCCAGTGTCGTGCTCGCGATGGGTCTGTGGCGCTACAGCCCGTGGCGGCAGAGCCCGGGTGTGCGCACACCGCCGGCTGCTGTGCCCTATACGCTGCTGCTGCGTCCGGAGCGGTTGCGCAGCGCAAGCGGCCCGCAAATTCTGCGCGTTCCGCCGGCAGTGCAGCGGCTTCGTGTGCAGATCGTGCTGCGCCGAGGAGTCACCCGTGCCGAGGTCCATGTCCGCGGCGCCGGACGCGTGGTGCGCCGGGATCATCTGCGCATACGGGCGCTGGCCGGCCGGCCCTTCGTGCAGTTCGAGCTGCCCCGCCGGACACTGCCGGCCGGTGCGTATCGCATCACGGTGCGTTCGGTGCGCCGCGGTCAGGTGCGGACCGAGCGATACTGGGTGGACATTGCAGCCCCGTGAGCGCCGCGTATGCAATGGGTGAGGACCGGCGAACGGGATCGAGCGCCCGCGTGCCAGCGCACAGCCGGGGCGCGCAGCCGGTTGCAACGGGCCCGCTGCCCCCGCGCCGTGGCGAGGGCCGCTTGGCCGTCTCGTGCTGAGCGCTGGCCGGATTGAGCGTCTGCGGGCGGTGCGGCGCATCGATTTCTGCGCACCCCTCCCCGCTGCACCGCCCGACACAGCGTCTCCCCCCCAAAGCCGCAGGGTCCAACTCCGGCGTTGCGCCGAAGCGGGTCGGTCTCATCGCGCGGACAGGGTCGACGCGGGCCGGCGGACTCAGGCCGGGCGGCTCCGTGCCCGGCTCCGGCGCGCCAGAAACAGTCCGAGCAGCAGGGCCAGATCTCCCAGCGACAATGCGCCCCCGCCGCCGGAGTTCCCGGAGACGGTGACACTCAGTGCCTTTACGCTGAGTGTCGTTGATCCCTGACCCGAGCCGCCGGTGCCCGTGCAGGTCAAGCTGTACGTGTATGTGCCGGCCGACGCGGGCGTCACCGTCTGGGTCCCGGATGTCGATTGCGAGCCCGTCCACGCCCCGCCTGCGCTGCACACCGTTGCATTGGTGGTCGACCAGGTCAATGCCGCGCTGTTGCCGAGCGTGATCGCGGCCGGACTAACGCTGATCGAGACTGTCGGCACGCTCGAGGTGCCCGCAGAACTCACCGTCAGCGTGGCGGATGCCTGTGCCGCCCCGCCTGAGGCGGCACAGCTGAGCAGGTAGGTGTACGTGCCTGCAGCGGTGGGCGAGACGGTCTGCCGACCAGATGCGGCCACGGCGCCGCTCCACGCACCGCTCGCTGTGCACGCCGTTGCCCCGGAGCTGCTCCACGTTAGTGTCGCGCTGTCGCCGGGGACAATCGAGGTCGGCGCGACGCTGATCGAAACCGTCGGCGCAGACGCCAGCACATCGACCCGGCGGCTGGCACTCGCCGCGACATACTGCGAATTGCCGGCGAACGATGCGCTCAGCGCGGCCGCCCCGAAGGTTGTCGGTGTGATCGTGCAGCTGGCCGTGCCAGTGGTATCCGTGCTCGCCGTGCAGGATTGCCCCTCGAGCGTGAATTGCACACTCTGCCCGGCCACCGGTGCCTGCGGGTTCGCCGACGCATCGAACAGGTCGGCCGTCATCGTGGTCGGTTGATTGGCCGAGACCAGCGCGGCATTGTTGTTCAGATCCAGGTAGGTCGTGTGTGCTCCGGCCGACCAGGTGACGTTAACCGCGTTCGAAACGAGCGCGGCACCGTTCACCGTGGCGCGCGCCACGACTGAATCCATGCCGGAATACACCCCGTCGTACGCCAGCGTCACGCTACCGCTTGAACCGGCCGCAGCCTCATGGACACCGGCGTTGACGCCGTTGACGGTCAGCTCAACCGGCGTTCCCACCGGGCTCGGGTCGTTCTGCACGGTTGCGGTGAAGCTCGCCGCGCTGCCCTGCGGCAGCGAGCCGGAGAAGTTCGGCACCAGATGCAACTGCGGGTTCACCGTCGCGGGCTGAAAGTCGCACGAGCCATCCGCGTTCGTGATGCGGATGATCCGATCGGTCTGGGTCGCGTACATGCACCCATCCGGCCCGACCGTGACGAAGTCCCCGCGCGATCCCCCGCTGTAGATCGTCGTCAGCGTCGCCGGCGAGGTCGTCTGATCGATCTTGACGACGTCGCCGTCGTTGGAGTTGACGACGACATAGGGAAGCGACGCATTGCTGGGGTCCGTCACCAGCGTGATGCCGTCCGCACCAGGCACCGAGGCGATCTCGGTGGCCACACCCGGCGTTGCGGAGTTGGTGCCGGTGATCGAGTAGATCGCACCGCTGGCTTCGTTGGCGGCATACAGGGTGCCATCGGGAGCGAACGTCATGCCGTCCATGCCCTCGGCGCCCCCGAAGGCGTAGGTCATGTAGGTGCCGGGTCCGCTGGTGTAGCCCGACAGCGCGGAGATCCCCCCGAAGGTGTCAGACACGAACATGTCACCGCTCAGCGGATCAATGGCCAGTCCCACCACACAGGAACCCGGAGCGTTCAGCTGGCGAATGATCTGGCCGGTGCTGGGGTTGATCTGGGCAATGGCGTTGAGCGAATCACACAAGCCCCCCGCCCGGGCTCCGATGTAAAGCGATCCGTGCCGCCCGAACACCAGGCCGCTCAGGCCCACATCACCGAAGGGACTGCCGATGAGGTGTCCGGGATCGGCACTGCCGCCCTGCGGAGGGAAGCCGTACAGGTTTCCGTTCGCGGCATCGTCAACGAGCAAGGTGCCCTGCGAGTCAAAGGCGAGTCCGACCGGACCGACGCAGCTGGAGTCGTAGGCGAAACCGCCGGCGAAGGTCGACACCGCGTAACCGGCTGCGGCGGTACCGAGACCGATGTTGCACGGCGGTGGCCCGGCGGCATTCATAAATTGCACTTGCGCACTGCCCGGAACCGGCAGGTTCCCATCGGTGATGTCGGTCGCCGTGTAGGTCACGGTCTCGGCCGTGTCGTCCGTCGCCGTGAAATTCACTGTGCCGCTCGAATTGGTGGTGGCCGTGGTGGCGGAGATTTGTGAGGCGCCATTGCCTTGCGAGAGCCCCACGACCTTGCCGGGCGAGGGATGACCGCTCGCATCCTGCAGCGTGACCGTGATGGTGGTGCTGCTGGAGCCGTCCGCTGTCACGACCGTCGGCGATGCGGTGATGCCGCCCGAGGCGGCCGGCGGGGTGACGAAGGTCACCGTGGCGGTGTTGGGGAGGGGCCCGGCCGCGGTTGTGGCGGTCAGTGTCACCGTTTCGGGAACCGAGTCGCTGACTTCGAACAGAGCCGCCCCACTGTTCAGATCTGTGCTGCCGCGCACCGTCGTGATGACGGCGTGGGAACCGCTGTCCGCATTCAGCGTGACGCTCTGCCCACTGACGGTATAGAAGTTGCTGTCCAGCAGTGTGACCGAAACGGGCGCCACACTGACCCCGTCCGCCATCACAGGGATAGGCAACACCTCTATCCCCGAATGGGCAAGATCCACCCCGCCGGTGGTCGCGCCGGCGAGCAGCCGCCTGAGCTCATTGACGTTTGGAGAGCCCAGGCCGACATGGGCGAAGTCGGTGCCCATGGAGGCCGCTGAATGGAAGGCGCTGGTATTCGCCAGCGGGTAGAGGAGGGGATTGAGAAATCCTAGGTTGTGACCGAGTTCCTGGTTCAGCACCGCGACGATCGCCGCCCAGATCGGGGCCGCGACGCTGGTGCCCCCGTACAGCCAGTTGCTCGGGCAGCCGCCGTTATCGGCCTGGCAGATCAGGAAGCCCTGCAGAGGGTCCGCCGGAGCGCTCACATCCGGCACCGAACGCATGCTCGAGCCGCTGAGCGCAGTCTGGTAAGGCGGCGCCGTGAAGAAGCGACTGACCCCAAAGCCGCCCTGTCCGTTCGGTGGTGTGTCGGTGAGACCGTTCCACCAGGTCTCGGAGCCGTAGGTGCCGAGCAGGCTCGGCAGCGCCTCCGTACCTCCCACCGCCGTGATGTAGGGTGCGTCGGCCGGCACGGGAATCGTGTTGACCGCACCGTCAAGGCAGGTGCTGCCGTGGTCGCCGGCGCCGCTCACCACGGTGATGCCGTCGGCGGCGGCAGTTTCGAGGATCGAGTTGATGCTCTGCACGTCGGCGAGGTCCGTCTCGTTCTCACAGTAGGCCCAGCTGTTGGAGATCACGTTGACGCCGGCGGAGATCATCGCATTCAGCATCGACTGAAACGTTCCGCTGCCCTGGAACGGGCCGTCGAACACCTCCACTTTGGCGCCCGGTGCCAGACTCATCACCGCATCGATGTCGAGCAGCACCTCGGACTCTCCCGGTCCCGGTGTGCCGGCACCGCCGTTGACGGTGACTTCGGAAAGATTGGGAAAATCGGATCCCATACCGAGCAGATCGAGGTAGTTCTGCACATCCGAGGGATGGTAATTGGAGAATTCGAGCAGGCCGATCGTCTGGCCGGTGCCGGGGACCGGATCGGGGAACGCCCCGTAGCTCTGCGCGTATGCCGCGATCATGTTGATCTCGCAGGCCACCGGGGCGGTTGCCGCTTCGATGGCATCGGCGAGGCTGGGGGCGGTCTCCACCTGCCCGTTCTGAATGGCGGCGGCCGCTGCGGGGGATAGACAGGTGAGCAGCGTGCGCGCCTGGGATGGGATCTGGTTCCAGATCCATTGGGTGGCGTCGCCGGCGCCGACGTGACGCGGTTGCGCGAGATCCGAGAGGCCCACGATGGCCTGCACCCGCGGGGCGATGGAGGCGGGCAGCCACGGAGCGCGGTTATTGGCGTAGAAGTGGCGCGTGCCGAGCCGGTAGTCGGCGATGTCGACCCGCAGTACGCGCTCGATCCGTGCCCGGCTCGCGCGCACGGTGAGCGTGAGGCGGTCGGCCGAACCGGCGATCAGGTGAAAGCGCCGCTTGCGCAGGTAACCGAGCACACGCTCATAGTCGCTGCGAGAGGGGCCAAAGCGGTCCGCCAGGGCGCGGCCGGTGAGAAATCGGTGGTACTGCGCTGAGCGTGGGTCGTATACCGCACGCAGAAACCGCGCGAATTGGCGAGGCTCATCGCGTCGCAGCACGATGGTCAGCGTCAGGGACCGATGGGTTTCACGGGCGGAGAGCGGCACAGGTTGCGCTCGCGCAATGGCTGCGACCACACTTCCGGTCAGACGCTGCGCCTGGGTGGCCAAGGCAACGCAGGTGCAGGCCCACCCGCCCACAAGCAGTGCACCGATGAGGATGCCCCGACGTCGGTACGGCCCGTTCTTCATTTCGTTCTCCTTCGGCAGCAAGTCGGTGCAGTCAGCTGCGCACGGAAACCCGTCCGTGCCTACCCGTCAGTGGTGAAAACGAGCGAAACGTCACGCAAGCGGCACGAGCCGCCCTTCAGCGAGCGGCATGGCAAACGGCACCACTGCGCAAAGATTGCAGGATCTATGCAGGGTATCCTCTCGGTGTCGATGCCGCCCCAAGCGCCCGGGTGCAAATGACCTTCGGCCTGCCGCGCAGGCTCTCGTGAGCCGTTTGGCGTCTCAGGACCGCCCTGTCCGTCCCGTCGTACGGCGTTCGCGGAGCGCCGTGCCCCGCCGGCACTGCTCGCCTAGCCGACCGCCCCGTCGCACCAGGCGCGGTACCCCGCCACGGCCCGGGGCGGCCGGTCGGTCGCGGGGTCCGCCGTGCGCCGGCGCGGGGCGCAGCTGACCTTTACGAGATCCTGCTCTGGGCTTCACCATGGCCGACGGATCGGCGGCACCCAACGCTCTGTCCGGCGGGCTGCGCGGGTCCCACCTGAACACCGGGCGGGTCGGGGTTGGGCAGGCGTTCAACTTCCTTCGTTTTTGATATCACCCGCAGCGTCGTCGCTTGCGGGCATCGTGACGCTCCGTTCGCTCCTGAGCGCGCGCGCGAGCCAGCGCAGAAGAATGAATGCCGCACCCCCGAGGGCGCCGTAGAGATGAGCCTGCGGCACCACCTTGCCACCCAGATCCCTCGTCTCGTCCGGCAGGGCGCCCGCCTGCAGGGTCCAGACGATAATGACCAGCATGCCGAGCAGCAAGGCCCCGGAGAAAGCCGCACGACGGCGGAACTCGAGCAGCGCTCCAGCGCAGAACATACCGAACAGGACACCCGAGATTCCGACATACCACGCCACTGACGGATCGAACGCGAGCAGGCCGGCACCGACGGCCATGCTGCTGGTGAGGATCAGTCCGAGCCAGGCGCGCTCATCGAGCGCCGGGGCGAACAGCCCCCAGATCAGGAACAGTCCCAGCAGGTCGCGCAGCAGGTGATCCCAGCCCAGATGGACGAAGCTCCCGGTCACCAACCGCCAGACTTGACCCTGCAGCAGCGCCGAACGCCGATATTCCAGCGCGCTTCGCCACCCGGCGGCCTGCAGCACCGCGAGCAGGAGTGCCAGCGCGCAGGGCACACGCCAGAGACGCCACAATCGCCGAGCCATCCTGATTGCAGTCTCCCTGCGGGGCGGAGAGAAATCGCGGCGGCACCGGTGCGTTCGAGGTGTCGACCGTGTGTTCCGATGCTCGCACAGTTTCAGATATCCTCACATAGGCCCTGCCGAAAATTTCCGGTTTTGGAGCCTGCATCATGCACGAACCGCGCGATGTGGCGGCTGATCAACCCAGATAGTAACGACTCACGCCCCCAGCCTTGCTGATCGGCGGTTGGGCAACTTTCACCTGGGGTCACTGCGGTCCAAATTCGGCTGGATCCGCCATGCTGACTGCGGGTTCTCCCGAGTAATTGGACGGCGTGCGGCACGTAGATGTGCTCGGCGCCCGAGTAGGCGCTCGCCGCGGTGCGCCCGTGGCCAGCGGCCTTCTTGCGGGCGGGTGCGCCATCGCCCGATCCGCTCACCGGCCCCTCCTGCGTACCCGCACCGGCGCGCTCCTCCCCCAGAACCTGCTCGGTCTTCTCCGTGCTCGCTCCAAAGAGCATCCGCCGCAGCTGCTCAAGCGAGATCGTCTTCCCTTGCAGTTGGGCGATCAGCTCGGCCACGCTCTGCGTCGTCGCGGCAAGCGCGGCCATCGCCGCCGTCAGCTTCGCGTGATCCTCGGCACTCAAGGCGCCCTGGGCGCGCTCGAGAACCGCTGCGAGCTCCTCAAGGTTCAGCTCCATCGCCGGCGGCTTGCCCAGCGGGGCATGCCTGGGGTTGACCCGAGGCGCGCGGGCGAACCGCAAGGCCGCACGAATCAGGGCGATCGCTGCAGGGCAGTGCTCAGGGCTGCGTACAGGGTGTCGAACGGGACCGGCTTCTGCAGCACCGTGTAGCGGTGCTCCCGGGCGCTGCGCAGTGCGGACTCCCCACTCTCGCCCGTGATCACCAGAACGGGGAACTCGCCATGGGCGGCGCAAGCGCGCGCCGCGACGGCGGCGCCCTCCTGCCCGTGCGGCAAGCGCTGATCGATCAGCAGCAGATCGGGGCGGCCGCGCTTCGCGATGAGCACTCCGGCTTCGGCCGCGGAGCCGGCACAGTGCACCTCGAAGCCCCAAAGCGTCAGCAGCACCTTCATGCTGGTGCGTACCGCAGGATCGTCGTCGACCACGTAGGCTCGCGCGCCGCTCCACGACTCTCGACCGCGCTCGATCGAGCACAGAACCGCGGCCGCGCCGGTGCCAGCGCGCGCGCCCGGCATCGTGACTGTGAATCGCGTACCGGCCCCGAGCCTCGAGCACAGCTCGATCCGAGCCCGCATCAGCTCGCATAGATGCTTCACGATCGACAGGCCGAGACCGACGCCTTGCGGACGATCTTCGCCCGCGCCCTCGATTTGATAGAACTCCTCGAAGATGCGCGGGTGCTCCTCAGCTGCGATGCCCCGGCCCGTGTCGCACACCTCGAGAATCGCTTCACCTGCGACCTGTGCAATCGTCACGCGTACCTCGCCTCGCTCGGTGTATTTGATCGCGTTGTCGAGCAGATTGCGCACGATCCGTCCGATCGCGCTCGCATCGCCGATCAACTCTACGGGAGCGACTTCCCAGGTGAGCGCAAGTCCCTTCGCCGCCGCCCCGGGCGCGAACTCCACGCACACGCCGGCCACGAGCCGATCGAGCGCGAACGGATCATGCTGCAGCCGGTAGCCGCCCGTCGCGAGTCGCGACAGGTCGAACAGCTCGCCTAGAATCTCCCCGAGTGAGCGCACCAGCGTGTCGATATTGTGGCCGGCCTCTTGCAGCGTCTGTGCACTCGGGCTCGCCAGCAGCACCGCGCTGTAGGTGGACAATGCGTGCAGGGGCTGGCGCAGATCGTGGCTGACGGCGGCCAGCACCCGGGCACGCGTGAGCGCCGCGCGCTCGGCGCGCGCGGCCACCTCTTGGATCTCTTGATTGCGCCGCTCGAGCTCGCCCAGCGCCGCATCGCGCTGAAGGCGAATGTCGAGCGAACGGCGCAGCAATTTCTTGCTGTCCGCTGACACGCCGATGAGGAACAGCCAGTACACGGCGGTGAGGGCGATCACCACTGGGGCTTTAGCCGGGTGGGCCATACTCCAGGCCGAGGCGGCGCAGAGCAAGACCAGTGCGGAGTAGGCGCCCCGAAGGCGCTTGGAAGACACCGCCACCGCGACACCTGCGCCGGCAACGGTATACAGCGTCGTTTCCAGGATCGCCTGCGAGAGGATCGGGAGGTGCGCCAGGAACAGTGGGGCCGCCGAACCGGTCGCGAGCCCCGCTGCAGCATCGAGCGTCATGAACACCGTATGGATGTACGGCGGCGGGTCCGCGGCGAGTCTCCCCAGGGCCCAGCGCGCCGTCGCGGCGCGCACGCACTCGATACCGAGCGCGCATCCCGCCCAGATGAGAAATACGGACAAGGCGATGTCGGGCAGTACGATCCAACCGACCGCACCGATCAGCGCCAGCTCGAAAACCGGCATGCGCAGCAGAATTCGGGCGTGCAGCGTGAGCAGTTCGTCACGCAATTTGGCGCGTTGTTTGAGATCGAGAGAGGCGCGTTCAGGCATGGGGACGCAGGCGCAGCAGGCTCGCCTTGATGACCGCCTCGGTGCGATTGTGCACCTCGAGCAGGCGAAAGATCTCTGAGAGGTATTCCTTGACCGTATGCTCGGAGATCGCCAGTTCCCGGGCGATTGATTTGGTCGAAAGACCCCGGTTGAGACCGGCGAGCACATCCTGCTGGCGCCGACTGAGGGTCGACACAGGGGTTGCCGGTCCGTCGGCTTCGGCTTGGAGGCTGGGCGGCAGGAATACCTCGCCGTCGAGCACGCGCCGCAGGGCGAGCGTCAATACCTCCGGCGTGGCGCTCTTGGTGATGTAACTCATGGCGCCGGCATCGATGCAGGCGCGCACCGTGACGGGATCCTCCGCCGCCGAGACGATCACGACGGCGACATTGGGCGCGCACTGTCTGATCCGGCCGATGGCCGGCAGTCCGTGATCCTGCTTGAGGTCCAGATCGAGCAGACAGACCCGCACTTCTTGATGCTCTCGCACCAGCGCCAGCGCTTCCTCGACGCTCGCGGCTTCGAGGAAACTCACCTCCGGACGGAGCGAGGCGAGCAGCAGCCGCAAGCCACTGCGGAACAAGGCGTGATCATCCACCAGCAGGATGTGCATGCGTTTTTTCGTTGTCGCGCGTGATCGAGGCGTGCCCAGTTCGGTCGCGAGCGGTCCGTCGCCTCCCCAACGTGCGACCCGCCCCGATGCATTATGCGCGCAACTGTAGTGACGCGGTGTGCCGATGGCAAATGCGCGCGCGATCGCATCGCGCCCCTATTGTCGAAAGACAATTGTCATCTGATTGCAGGACTGGACACGGTAGCTGTATGAATGCCAAGCCCCGACCAGCGTTACCGTATAGTCTTCAGGGTCGCTCAGGTATGGGACCGGGAAGATCATCTCGTGACCGGGCGCGAGGTATTCGTTTACGGCGAACAGCGGCGAGGGGTTGCCATCCATGTCGACCTCGTTGATTCGCGTCCCGTCGGGAGATTCATTGATCACCGTGACCTGCCGGGGACCGCTCTGGCTGGTGCAACCGTTCGAGGGCGGCACCGCCCGTGCCTCGGCGCGCTCCTGCCGGTGGTGCTGCCAGACCTCGAGCGCATCGAGCTCCGAGCCGTACAGGCCGTAGGCGGAGGCCCGCTGCAGCCAGTACAGCGCCCGCGGCCAGTTTTTCGGTCCGCCGCGACCGTAGTACTCGTCCTGCCCCAGCGACCATTCGGCCCACTTGTAGCCCTGGCGGGCGGCGACTCGGAACCATGCATTCGCCTGGATGTAGCTTTGCGGGACACCGCGGCCGAAGTAATAGTCATTCGCGAGGTTGTACTGCGCTTTGGCGTACCCGAGGCGCGCCGCTTGGCCGTACCAGTAGGCAGCCAGGGCCGCGTTTTGCGGTTCGCCGCTGCCCTTGTCGTACTCGACGCCGAGATAGTTCTCTCGGATGGCCTCCCGTCGCGCGGCGGCTGGTGAGAGCGGCGCGTCTGCCGGCGCGTCTGCCGGCGGCGAGTGGGCGAGGGCGAGGACGGCAGGCGGCGCTTGGGCGAGCGCTGCAGCCATGCCGGGCGGCAGGCGGGGCGCCGGCGGCGTCACGCCAAATAGCGTGCCGAGCCCCCCGGGGGACTGCATGGCGCGCACTACTTGGCGACCGTGAGGGCGGGCCGGGGGCTCGGCACCCGCGGCAACCGCGATCACGGCCAACGTGAACACCCCGTACACCCAATGCTTGCCCATGGGAGGTTGCCCGGATTCGACCCCTTGACCGTGGTCGATGCTCGCATCCCGCAGCGAGACGCGCACCCCCCCCGTTTGGGGGGATTGCCTGCCGAAGCGCCTCGCTCCCACGATACACGGGCAGATCGCGTCAGGGATGCACCAACGCAGAACAACACGAGGTGCCGGGCGATGCCGACGTTGCGAGCGCGAATCACGATTGATGCGGTCCGTTCGATCGGCCGCGGCGCGGGGCGGCGATGAAACCGCGGATGCGAGCCATGCTCGTCGGCCTGAGTGGGATGGTGCTGCTCGCCTCGAGCGGCTGTGTGACGAGCTCGGGCGTGCACGAACCGCAATTCCTCGCCACGATGCAGCACAAGGTCACCGATCTGTTCGACAATCCGAATCCCTGCTCGAACAACGCCGGTGACATCGGCATTGTCACGGGCGCGGTGGTTGGCGCCTTCGTCGGTCATCGAGTGGAGAAGAACGACAAGGGGGCGCTGGTCGGGGCGGCGGTCGGCGCCACGGTCGGGGGATTGATTGGGCACACCATCGATGCTCGCCGCTGTGCGCTGTACCAAATCGCGCAGAAGGATCACCTCAAACTCGCCAGCGCCACCATCACGCCGGCGAAGCTCGGGATCGGCGGCAAGCATACGCTCGGACTCGACGTGCAGATCCAGGATCAAGGCGTGATCTTCGAGCCGCGCTCGGCGCACCTGGTGCCGGGGGCGCGTGGCTACCTTGGGCAGATCGCCGCGCAGTACACCCCGCGCGTGCTGGTCGCTTCGCTCGGGCCGAAGGCGCCGCCGCAGGCTATCGCCGCCGCCGAGCATCGCAAGGTGCTGATCGTGGCCCATGCTGCCCAGACCGCAGATCCGCTGTGGGCGGAGCGGTTGTCCGAGGCGCGCGCCCGGGTCGTCGCCGAGATCTTCGCCGCTCGTGGCGTCCCGGGCTATGACATCTACTACCAGGGCGCGGGCGATGCGCTGCCCATCGGAAACAATGCCACGGCACAGGGCCGGCAGGAGAACCGCCGTGTGCAGATCGTGGATGTCGCCTCCCAGGCCCAACTGACGCGCTACCTGGGCCTGAGAACGGCGAATCCGGCCGATTTCACCGGGGTGACCTACCGCTCGACGGCGTCGGCGCCGAGCGCTCCGGGTTCCCCCGCGACCGAGAGCGGCAGCCGTGAACCGCCCCGGGCGAGCCCCAACGCTTCGTTTCTTCAACGCATGACCGCGCGTGCCAAACGCTTGGCGTGGAAGGTGGAGCATCGCAGCGCGCCGCACCCGCCGGTGGCTGTCGCCGCGGCTTCGCCGAGCCCGGCCGCCGCACGCCCGCCGGGCCTGCCGCCCGGGGCCTACGATTTCGGAGGGGCGCCGCTGCAGAGCGCGGCACCACCGATCGATCTCGGCAGGCTGCACAGCCATTCGATGTTCAGCTTCATCCGTGCGGCCCATGCCGGCGACGCACCGGCGCTGATCGGGGCCTGCACCCGCGACCGTCCGCACCTCGCGAGTGCCGTGCGCAACCTGTCCTCGGGGAAGGTCTTGCCGGTTCGCGACGACCTGCCGGGCTTCTACGGGGCGCCCTGGCTGAGCGAGCCGCACGGCAATCTGGTGGCGATCCTTGATGCGTACGTGCCGAAGTCCTCCGGGTTGCCGATACCGGATCCGCGGCTCGACATCTATCGGGACTACGCCCGATTCCATGAGCGCCAGCCCACCTACTCGCGACTCGTGCCGGTGAATGTCTACCGAGGGCGGCGCGGCACCTTATACCGGCTGTTTGTCGGCGGGCCGATGCAGTGCATGGATCTGTTCGTGCCGGCGCAGGCCGGTCGCGGGTCGGCACACATTTACTACCCGCTCGCCGGCCAGGGCTATCTGGCGAGCGCCGCGTTCGCGATCCGCCAATGAGTTTTCACAGGCCGTGCGGCGCGGCGATCCGGGGGCGAGTGCCGGGACGAGAATGAGGACCGAGGTGTCGTGATGAAAGCGCAACTGTTCGACTTCTTCTATGCGTTTCCCACGCCGCTGTTCGGTCAGATCGGCAAGCTCCCCCGGCTGAAGCGCGACACGCACAGCGTCGGGGGGACCGCTTGGCGGGAAGATCCGCTCGGGATGCCGGACCCGGAGCTGCGTCTGTGCAACGATTACTACGCCGCCTTCGGCGAGAACATCGCCTCGAAGCCGGTGTTCGAGAACGCCCATGCGTACCTCGTGAACTCCTACCAGAGTGACACCCGCCCGATGGCCCTGTGGCAGCACGCGTTGCTGCTGGCGCTGACGCTCGCCGAGGCGGCCGGCACGGGATTTCTGCTCGCGCCCTGGGTGTCGCAGGAAATGTCCGCCGCCCAGATCAGCTACATCGGCTGGATCATCGCGTTTGCCTTCGCCTTCGGCATGCTGATCCTCACGCACTTTGCGGGACGCTCCTATAAGAAGGCGGCGTTGTTCAAGAATGTCGCGGGCAAGCAGGACCCGGACGCCCTCGAGCATGTGCGGCCGATCTCCCTGTCCATGGCGCAGGACGCGGACGCGCAGCAGAAACCCGAGATCCGCTTCGTGGCGCGCATCTCAAAGGGCTCGCGCGATCGAGGCTCGCTCTGGCCCACCTTCGCCACCATACTGGTGCTCGGGGCCGCGCTGGCGTTCATCTTCTACATCCGCTGGGAAGGCATCAAGGAGGCGGAAACGCATCAGGTGGTGCAGCTCGAGCACCACGGCATCTCCTCCTCGAGCAGCAACCCGTTCGCGGCCATGAGTTCGGGCAACTCGGCGTCCCTGCCGCCGGCGATCCAGCAAGCCCAGCAGCAGGCGCGTGACCGCGTGGCCAAAGAGATCGCGCGCGAGCACGCCGGCCAGGGCTTCGGCGCCGCCATATTGCTGTCCTTCATTTACATCATGACCCAGAGTGCTGGCTTCCTCTTCGCCTACCAGCACGCCTTTCTCGGCGATGGCGAGCAGGCATTCAGACTCACGCGAGGGGAGTCGCATCACGAGACCTACGTTCGAGCGGTAGCCTCCCCTTATCTGAACCGCGCCGAATCGCGCCTCGCCGAGCTGCGTCAGTCCCTGATCGAGCACATCCCCGAGTATGCGCAAAGCCCGTCCCGGGTCTCGTTCATGGCATTCTATAACCGGCGGCAGGGGGAGAAGCTGCGCCAGGAGAGCTTGGCGGGACTCATCCAGGAGGCCGAAGCTCCCCGCCCAACAACTACTTCGGGCACTCCCCGCTCCTCCTCGGCGACAACGGCGGCCGCTGCAGGACCGATCGGCATGACGGATGAGGAGCTGCGGGCCGCCGCGCATGAGATCTACGCCCTCGGCGACGCCGCGGCGCGCAAGGCGCGCTTCCGGGAGCGATCCGCCGGGCTCGGCAGCGCGGAGCAGATGAAGCTGCTCGACTTCTTCAATCAGATTAAGGACGAGCACGCCCGGGTACAGACTCTGGCCGAAGATCTATTCAAAGACTAACGAGGAGCTCTCCATGTCCAAGCCATGGCTCGCCGCGCCCGCACTGCTGCTCTTCCTCGGCGCGGTGGCGCCCGCCGAGGCCGCGCTGGTCAACCAGATTCCGAGCTGTTACGCGGCAAGCCACTACAGCTTCGCCAGTGCGCCGCCGAAACATCTTCTGTACGTGCTCATCGATCAGGCGGGCACATTGAGTCCGGCGCTGCAAAAGTCCGTCATCGACAACATCAACCACGCACTCGGACCGGACACGAAGTTCGTGATCGCGCAGTTCTCGCGCACGACGAACAACCATTATCTGCGCGTCCTCTACACCGGCATCATCGAAAGCCCCATGAGCGCCGCCGAGCGCGACAACGTACCGGTGAATTCCCTCGGCGGCTTTAACAGCTGTATGCGTGGCCAGGCGCTCTATGCGCTGCGCATGGCCGATACGACCGCTCAGCGCGCGCTGCGATCCGCCTCGGGCGCTGCCAATCAGCCCAATGACATCCTGTTCGCCCTCAAAACAGTCGCGCCCGTGATCGGGCAAGATGCCGCTCCGAAGAAGGTACTGTTTCTGGTGACCGATGGCTTTGAGAACTCGAGCTTCGCGAACTTCAGCGCCGGCATCGCCAATCCCGCTCAGATGGTGCAGCAGGTGCGCGCACAAGGGCTGCTTCCTAACTTCGGCGGTGCGCGGGTCTTCGTGCTCGGCGCGGGGATTTCGCCATGAACGGTCGCAGGCCATTCGTTTCTGTGGCAGGCAGGCGATGTAGGATGCCGGATTGGGCAGTAAGGCAGGCTCTGATATTGATCCCGCTTGCTGCCGGTGTGGCCGGCATCGGCGCGATAGCGACGGTACAGACCCAGAGTCTCGCCCCGCTGGCCGCGCTCATACAACAGGCCAGGGCGGGCATGCCCTTAGCACAATGCGCTTTGGGGAATCGCTATCACTCCGGACGTGACGGGCTGCCCAAGAGCGATGTGCAAGCCGTGAAGTGGTGGGAGAAGGCGGCCGCTCAGGGGCTTGCGCCGGCGGAAGAAAACCTAGGGAACTCCTATCACAATGGTTGGGGTGGACTGCCCAAGAGCGATGTGCAAGCCGTGAAGTGGTGGGAGAAGGCGGCCACTCAGGGGTATGCGCCGGCGGAATACCTAATGGGGCTTGCCTATGTTCTTGGTGTGGGCCAACTGACCCAAAACACCATGCAAGCCGATCAGTGGTTGAAGAAGGCCGCCGCTCAGGGGTACGTGCCAGCGACTGATCAGCTACGATGGCTTCAGCATCAACAGCAGGCAGCCGTCAGGCAATCCCGGCCCCAATCAACACAGGTGGCTGTTGTACATTCTGCGCGATCTACGCCTACCGCGCCACCGGCAGACCATCAGCGCGTCGTGCAGAGCCTGCAATTGTTTTGGAACCTTTACTTTAGGGCCTCCGACGCGCACGTGGTCGATTTCGGCGCGCCGGCGCTCGTGAGCCCCGTCAGTTTCGGGAGGGGGTCATGAAAACCGCATACGTTGTTGCGTCCATTGCCCTGAGCGCTCTACTGACGATACCGGCTCGCAGTGCGAAGATTACTCCTGATGCAAGACAAGATGTGATGGCGTTACGAGTTGTCGATATAGCCTGCCGTCAGCTGCAGCCGGGCAAACCAATTACCCTCAGTCCAGCGACGGCCGCGCAGTCGCAAGCGCTGCACGGACCATCGGGCGTCGGCGCTACTGCGGCAGCCTTCAACTGCACGCGCAACTACATTGGAGAGCTGAACTCGGCGAGGCGGGGGGCATCACTCCACGACGCGTTGTCTGAGTGGCTCCTCGGAGGATTGTACAACACAGGCGTGCCGGGTTCGGGCATTGCCGCAGACCCCGCCAAGTCCTTTGCTTACTTCATGCAGTCGGCACGGCAGGGATTTCCACAGGGGCTCATTGCCGCCGGAGTCGCATTGATTGAAGGACATGGAACCGCTCCGAATGCCAAGATGGGTGCCGCCTTGGTCCTTCGGGCGGCAATGCAAGGCGTGCCCCTGGCCCTGAGAATCATGGGCGAGCTGTACCTCCACGGTACCGGTGTGCCCTTAGATCCCCAGCGCGCCGAAGTATGGCTTAAGGATGCGGCTGCTGAGGGAGATCCACAGGCCCGGCAATGGCTTGCCGCGCATCAGCACGCGCCTGTCGAGACGGGTGCGTCATCGAGTCTCGCATCTCCGGCGGCGCAGCCGAGCACCCAAGCCGAACCCGCCGCCGCGTCGGCGCCTGCCGTTCACGCGCCTGTGGACCACCAGCAGGAGCTCGAACAGCTGCAACGATTCTGGACCCTGTACTTCAATGCATCGCATGCCCAGGTCGTGGACTTCGGCACCCCGGCGTTGGTCCAGCCCGTCGGGTTTGGCGGCGCGCCATGACGCACGGACTCGCGATCGCGAGCGGCTCGGGCGGCGGCAAGTTCGGACTCGTCCGGCCCCCGACTGCAACCATTTCACGGCGGGGCTGTCGGACGCGGTCCGTGCGCCGATCGCCCGTCGACACCTGGCACATCGGGTGGTAGTGACGGTCAAGCGGGAGTCCATCATGTCCGATCATGTGACGCTGCGCATTTCCAAGCCACGAATCACGCTGTACGGGGTGCTGGTGACGGCCATCATCGGCTGGGGCGCGTACTCGATGTTCTGGCGCAAGCCCGCGGCGCTGCCGCATCGCCCGGTCTTGCCTCCACATCCGATCACGGTTCCGACCCCAGAATCACTGCAACGCTCAACGGCCTGTGCATTCGCCAGCCGAACGGGCAGTGTCGGCAAGACATTGACTACCGCGGGCGATAAGAGCGTCGCCGAAGTCACGCGCGAGATGCATGCCGTCAACGGGTGTGCGAGGGAGGTAGGATCAGCTCCTCCGGTCAAGCGATTGAGCGGTCGGCAATAGGGCGTGCCGTGGCGGCGACATTTTCGTCTGCCGTCTTGCCGCCGTCGTGCCGTCGCCGGGTGGCGCGCGGAGAGTGCCTCGCTCGCTGTCATCCGGCTGGCGGCATCGCCGCCTCACCTTTGCCCATGGACGCAATGGGATACGTGCCAACCGCACCTCGTTGCAGTGCCATGGTCCTT
>JAJZZR010000485.1 GCA_021797465.1 Pseudomonadota bacterium
GCGCGCGAGCAGTTCGAGCGCGCCTACCTGCAACAGCAGCTGTTGCTGTGCAACGGCAAAGTCGGGCAGCTCGCCAAGCGCGTCGGCATGGAGCGCACGCACCTGTATCGCAAGCTGCGCTCTCTGGGGCTGGATTTCCGCTCGATTGCCGAGGATTGAGCGCGGCGAAGCTCAGTGGGTGGCGCCCGGTATCAGCACCGCCGGCAGGCCGACGAGCTTGAGCTGGTGGCGGAAGCGATTGAGTTCCCATCGCTCGATGACGGGGCCGATGCGCACGCGGTACAGCGTCTTTTCGCCGTCGTGCGCCGTATCGATATGCGCAAGTGTTCCCAGGCTGTCGAGATAGGCGACCACCTTTCGAGCATGCGCTTCGCTGCTGTAGGCGCCGACCTGCAGCACGTAGCCGCCGAACTGGCGGCGGCCGCCGGGGCCGACGCTGCGGGTCCCGGGGGCGCTCGGCGCCGGCACGGTCACCCTCAGGTTGGGCAGCATCTGATAGAAGTCATATTGCGGCTGAGACGCCGCCGCGCTCCGCGCCACGATAGTGGATCCATCGTCGCCGCTGCGAGCGGCCGTGTCTCGCGCCGTCGGCGCCGGTGATGCGACCCGCGCCGAGCGGTCGGACTGCGGGCTCGGACCTCTTGCTGCCGATATGGACGATGCAGGATAGGGCGACGGAGAACGGGCATTGCCGCCGGAGGAGGCCCCGGGGATTGGGCCGGCCGGTGTCGTCGCGGCAAGTGCTGCGGCGCTCTGCGCGCTTCCTGCGGCCGCGGCCGGCGTTGCTGCACCGCCGCTTCCGGTGCACGCTCGCACGGCTTTGTCGGCGTGACGCATGATGAGCGCCGCGCCGAGGCCGGCGAGCAGCGCGCCCGCCAGCGCTCCCCACAGGAACTGACTCAGGCCGCCCGCGCTGCGCGGGCGGGGGGTGGTGCCCTTGTAGTCGCGAGTGGTCAGCTGAGACATGCGCTCACATGCTCTCGGGAGCGCTCACCCCGAGCAGGGTGAGCCCGTTACGCAGCACTTGCTGCACGCCGATCACCAGAGCGAGCCGCGCGTTGCGCACTTGCGAGTCCTCGACGATGAACGTTTCGGCGTTGTAATAGGTGTGTAGAGCGTTGGCCAGATCACGCAGATAGTGCACCAGTATGTGCGGTGCGCGATTCACCGCCGCCTGCTCGAGCACCTCCGCAAAGCGCGTCACGCACGCGAGCGCCGCCTGCTCGTGCGCACCGGTCAGCAGCGCGGCATGCGCCAGGCCTTCGGCGCGCTCGAAGGCGAGCCCCCGGGCGGCGAGCTGCTTCAGCACGCTGGCCACGCGCGCATGCGCGTATTGGATGTAGTACACGGGGTTCTCATGGGTCCGCGACTTGGCCAGCTCCAGATCGAAATCGAGCGGCTGGTCGTGGCTGCGCATCAGGTAGAAGAGGCGGCAGGCATCGTTGCCGACCTCCGCGCGCAGTTGGCGCAGGGTCACGAACTGGGCTTCGCGCTTGCCCATGGGAATCTTCTGGCCGCCGCGGAACAGGCTGACGAATTGGATCAGGGTGACCTCGAGGCTCTCGCCCGGCTCGCCCATGGCGGTCAGTCCCGCCCGCACCCGCGCGACGTAGCCGTGATGGTCGGCGCCGAGCACGTCGATCAGACGGGCGAAGCCGCGCTCGCGCTTCTCGAGGTGATAGGCGATGTCGGACGCAAAATAGGTCTTCTGGCCGTTCTCGCGTACCACGACGCGGTCTTTTTCGTCGCCGAATTCGGTGGCTCGGAACCAGACCGCGCCCTCCGCGCGGTAGAGCCGCCCGTCCCGCTCCAGGCGCGCCAGGGCGCGCTCGATTGCGCCGCTACGCTCCAACGCGTGTTCCGAGTACCAGCGATCGAAGCGCACGCCGAACTGCTCCAGATCGTCGCGTATGTCGGAAAGCATCGCGTCGAGCGCGAGTTCGAGCACGCGCTGGAACGCCTCGCGGCCGATCAGTTCGCGGGCCCGCCCGATGAGCGCGTCGATGTAGATTTCTTTATCGCCCGCCGGCGCGTCGGCGGGCAGCCCAGCCAGCACACTGGCCGCCGGGCGCCGCAGGCTCTCGCCCTCGGCCCCGCGGATGATCGCGGCGACGTCCTGAACGTAATCTCCGCGGTAGCCGTTTTCCGGGAACGGCAGCACCTCGCCGCACGATTCGAGGTAGCGCATCCAGGCGCTGACGGCCAGGATGTCCACCTGCCGTCCCGCGTCGTTGATGTAGTACTCGCGTGTGACCTCGAAGCCTACGGCCGCGAGGATGTTGGCCAGAGTGGCACCGTATGCAGCCTGGCGTCCGTGGCCGACATGCAATGGGCCTGTCGGGTTGGCCGACACGAACTCGACGAGCACGCGCTCGCCGTGACCCAGCGATGCGTGCCCGTAGCGCTCGGCGCGCCGGTGGATCTCGGCCAGCTCGTGGCCATATGCCGCGGGGGCAAGGAAGAAATTGATGAACCCGGCGCCGGCGATCTCCGCGCGCAGCACCAGGGGGCTTGGCGGCAGCGCCGCGACGATGCGTTGCGCCAGTGCGCGCGGGTTGCTGCGCGCCGCCTTCGCCAGACGCAGCGCGATGTTGGTCGCGAAGTCGCCGTGGCGCGGGTCGCGGCTGCGCTCCACCGTCGCCGCGATCGCCTCGGCCGTTGCCGCCAGCGTACCGTCCAGGGCGGCGAGCGCGGCCGCGAGTAGTTGCTCGAGTTGCTGTTTCAAGGAAAGCGAGATCCGGAAGATGGAGGAAGAGGTAACAAATTTTACCCGAAACGCCCGCTCCGCAAGCGGCTTGCCGCGTGCAGCGCTTTGGAACGGTCAAAAAAGCTCGATGGGATCGACGTCGAGCGCCCAGCGCACCCGACGCGCGCTCGGCAATGACTGTACCCGCGGCAGCCACGTGTCGAGAAAGCGATGCAACCCGCCACGCTCACGGCTTTCGATCAGCAGCTGCGCGTGATGGCGGCCGGCACGTTTGGCCATTGCGGCCGGCACCGGGCCGAGAAGATGCACGCCGCGCGCGTCCTCGGCCAGCGCCCGGGCTTCGGTGAGAAACGCAAGTGCAGCCTCCGCGCTAGCCGCTGAGTCGCGCACCGCCGCGAGGCGGCTGAACGGGGGCCAGGCCGCGGCGCGGCGCTCCGCGAGCGCGGTGCGCGCAAAGCCCTCGTAACCCTCGGCCAGCAAGCCATTGAGCAGGGGATGCTCCGGGAATTCGGTCTGGACCAGCACCTCGCCTGGGCGCTCGCCGCGCCCCGAGCGCCCTGCGACCTGTACGATCGTTTGCGCCAGGCGCTCCGGAGCGCGAAAGTCCGAGCTGAATAATCCCTGATCGGCGTTGAGCACTACCACCAGTGTCACGTTCGGAAAGTCGTGGCCTTTGGTGACCATCTGGGTGCCGATCACGATCCGGCCCTCGCCGGAGGCGATGCGGTGCATGGCCTGTTCGAGCTCTCCCGGACGCCTGATCACATCGCGGTCGAGCCGCACCACCGGTACGCCTGGAAAGACGCTAGTGAGCGTCTCCTCGACGCGCTCTGTGCCTTGACCGACCGCCTTGACGGCGAATCCGCACTGGGGGCAGCGCTGCGGCAACGGCGCATCCGCGCCGCAGTGGTGACAGCGGAGCGCTCGCG
>JAJZZR010000192.1 GCA_021797465.1 Pseudomonadota bacterium
AATAGGCGAGCGCTCCGATGACAATGGCGATGATCGCCGCCGATGTGAACGCGGTTGTGATCTTCTGCTGTGGTGTGAGCCGCATGAGAGTGATCGACCGCTGCCGCCCCCCGGAGGGCGGCTGGAGCCAACCCTCTTAAACGCCGCACGCTAGGGCCCCGCGGAGCGGGTCGCAATACGTAAAAACCCGCAATTGCGGTCCGCGCGGCGGCGCGACTCCCGCGCGCGCGATACTTCATGCGCGTGATGAACCGTCCGGGAGCCGTTGGCGCGGTGGCGGTCGTGTGCGTGCCGGCGCGGCAGAGGCTCGCGCGTTGAGCGAAAGAAGGTGTCGACGAACCGGCTTTGCCGCTCAGGGCCGCTCGCAGCGCTGAGCCGGCGTCCAAGGTGCCGCGCACCGGGGCGCGTTTAAACGCAGGGCCCTTCCCGCGGGGGTCATCGGCGGGGCGTTTTGCCGCGACCCTTGGGCACTCGGCCCTGTCGTTGGACCGCGTCCTTGCGAACGGGCGGACGGGCTTGGCGCCCAGGGTGCGGCGGGCGCTCGGAACGTGAGGGTCCGGCGTGCGCGCGGCTGATGCGCAGCTCGGTCCCTCGGACCCGGACGGCCTGGAGGTTCTCGAAAATATCCTGCGGCATGCCGGCCGGGAGATCGACGAAACTGTGGTCCTCCCGGATGTCGATGTGGCCGATGTCGCGGCCGTCCAGCCCCGCCTCGTTCGCGAGGGCGCCGACGATGTTTCCGGGCTGCACGCCGTGCACGTGGCCGACCTCGATGCGGAACGTTTCGAGCCGCGCGCCGCCCTTGGCTCGGCGTGGCGAGTGGGGCTTGCGCACCGCCGGGGCATCATTTGCCGCGCCGGAGCTCTCGCTTGTGGACGGCGCCCGGACCCCGTCGGCCGGGGATTCCTGCTCCGGTGCGCCGGGTTTGGCGGTCATCAGAAACGGCGTCGGACCTTGAAGCAGGCTGGCGAGCGCCGCGGCGATCTCGGCCGCGGGGATGTTCTGCTCACGCTCGATCTGCTCGACGAGTGGCTGGAACACCTTGCCTTCTCCGGCTTGTACCGCGCTCGTGATCGATTCCTTGAATTTCGCGATACGCTGCTCGTTGACGTCCGCGACGCTGGGCAAGCGCATCTGCTCGATGGGCTGCCGGGTTGCGCGCTCGATGATGCGCAGCATGTTTCGCTCACGTGGCGCGACGAATAGGATCGCCTCGCCGCTGCGTCCGGCGCGGCCGGTGCGACCGATGCGGTGAACGTAGGTCTGCGAGTCGTAGGGGATGTCGAAGTTGACGACGTGGGAGATGCGCTCCACGTCGAGTCCACGCGCGGCGACATCGGTGGCCACGACGATGTCGACTTGCCCCGTCTTGAGACGGGTGATCGTGCGCTCGCGCTGCTGCTGTGGAATATCCCCGTGCAACGCAGCGACGTTGAAACCGCGTGCCTCGAGCCTTTCGGCCAGCTCGGTCGTCTCGATCTTTGTGCGTACGAAAATCAGCATGGCTTCGAAGCGTTCCGCTTCGAGGACCCTGGTGAGCGCATCCAACTTGTGCAATCCGCTCACGAGCCAGTAGCGCTGGCGGATCTTCGGCGCCGTGCTGGTGCGATTCTCGATGGTGATCTGGGCGGGCTCACGCATGTGCTCGTGCGCGATGCGGCGTATCTGCGCGGGCAGGGTGGCCGAGAACAGGGCGATCTGCCGCTGCGGCGGCGCCTGCTCCAAGATCCATTGGATGGCGTCGACGAAGCCCATTTGCAGCATCTCGTCGCCCTCATCGAGCACGATGAATCGCACGGAGTCGAGCTGCAACGCGCCGCGCTTCATGTGGTCCATGATTCGCCCGGGCGTGCCCACGATCACGTGCGCACCGCGCTTGAGGCCCTTGAGCTGCGGAACGTAGCTCTGGCCGCCATAGATGGGCAGGACGTGGAAGCCTTGCAGATGCGTGGAATAGCGCTGAAAGGCTTCCGCCACCTGGATGGCGAGCTCACGGGTCGGCACGAGCACGAGCGCTTGCGGGCCGGCGAGCTGCAGATCGATGCGCGCGAGCATCGGCAGCGCGAATGCCGCCGTCTTGCCGGTGCCGGTCTGCGCCTGGCCGAGCAGATCGGCGCCGGACAGAAGCAACGGAATGGTCTTCGCCTGGATCGGAGTGGGCGTTTCATAGCCCACCGCCGCCAGCGCTTGGAGAATCGGTTCGTTCAGGCCCAGCTCGCGAAAGCCGGATGCGTGTTCATCGTTCATGTTGGATACCCTGGATCGTCACCGCGGCCCATACGGCGGCGGATCGCCTCTTCGCGCGCGTCATCGATCACTTGCAGGACGCCGCCGGCGTCGGCCGGGGCCTCGTCGCGAACGACCATGCCCGTCAGCGGGACATCCGGATGCAGCTCGCCCTGCTCGTATAGCGACCACAGTTCACGTGCGAACTCGGTCTGCAGCAACTGCGGCGCGAACCGCCCGAGCGTGGAGCGGATATTGTTGACGTCCCGCTCCAGCATCATGAAAGCGGAGTTGTTGCTGGCGGCGTCGACGACTTGGGGAAAATCGATGATGACCGGGCCTTCCGGCGCGAGCAGGACGTTGAATTCCGACAGATCGCCATGAATCAGGCCGAGGCCCAGCATGCGGACAATCTGTCGGATGAGAAAGCCGTGGTGGTCGAGAGCGACAGCCGGCGTGAGTTCCACCTCGCTCAGGCGCGGCGCGGGATTTCCCAAGGCGTCCGTCACCAACTCCATGATCAATACGTCGTTGAAATACCCGAAGGGCCGCGGAACCCGCACACCGGCCGCGACGAGCCGGTACAGCGCATCGACTTCGGTGTTCTTCCACTCGTGCTCTCTTTCCCTGCGGCCGAACCGCGTGTTGCGGCTCATGGCGCGTGCTTCGCGGCTGCCGCGGACTTTGCGCCCTTCCTGGTACTGCGCTCGCCTTTGAAAGCTCCGCTGCGCCATGTTCCGATAGACTTTCGCGCACCGCAATTGCGTCCCCGAGCGCACCACGTAGACGGTTGCTTCCTTGCCGCTTTTCAGGGATCGGACGACTTCGTCAATGACGCCGTCCTCGATCAACGGCTGCAAGTCTTTGGGAACCTTCATGAGTCTCCGTGGGCCAGGTCATGGGGTCCGCGAAGCTCGCCGTGGATTGATGCGGGGCGGGCGCGATGGAGACACTGACTTTGCCAATATAGCATGGCGGGTCCAGGGGCGCCCCGCGATGAGCGCGGTTGCGGGCGGATCACGTCCCTATCAAGGGATTATGGGCGACGGCGGGGATGGGGCCGGACCGGAGGGGGGGCATGCGCGGCGGTTCACGGTTTGGCTCCCGCTGCCGACACGTCTGGCCGGCCGTGAAGCGCGGTGCAGGTCCGTTCAGCTTGCGCTCAGGGAAGCCGCGCGATGCTGTGCTCGCGGCTCGAAGCCGCGCGATCCGAGGTTCCCATGAAACGCACGATCATCGCCGGCATGCTGCTGACCCTGCTTGCCGGCTCGCTGGCGCTCGCCGATCCGCCGCACTGGAACGGACACCACGGTGGCCGTGACCATCGCGAGTGGCGCCACGAGGATCACCGCGGCGACCAAGGTCGCGATCATCGCGATTGGCGTGAACGGCGCGATTGGCGTGAACG